>JAGWSK010000049.1 GCA_028869355.1 Alphaproteobacteria bacterium
GACGGCTCACCGGCGGCCAATATGCCCATCGCCGTGCTCGGTCCCGGAACGGGGCTGGGCGCTGGCGGACTTGTACCTGGTCCCACGGGCTGGATTGCAGTTGCCGGCGAAGGGGGAAATATCACGCTGGCTGCTTCGGATTCCCGCGAGGCGGCAATTATCGACATCCTGCGGCGGCAATATGCGCATGTCTCGGCCGAAATGGTGTTGTCCGGTCCCGGACTGGTGAACCTGTATGAATCGCTGTGCGAGCTTGCCGGCAAACCGGCAACGCCGTCCACGCCGGAAGACATTACGAATCTCTATCCCGGCTGCGATCCGCAGCGCCGCGAGGCCGTCGCACTGTTTTGCGCCATTCTCGGCAGCTTCGCCGGCGACCTTGCAATGACATTTGGGGCGCGCGGCGGAGTGTATGTGATGGGCGGCATCGTACCGAAGATCTATGAGATCTTCCGTCATTCGCAGTTCCGCGACCGTTTCGAATCCAAAGGCCGCTACCGGAATTATCTGTCGCCGATTCCGACCTATGTCGTCGCCCATCCGTACCCGGCATTCCTCGGACTCAAAACGGTGTTCAAGGATTGATATGGCGCTTCCGCGAAATCTGACGCGTGCGGAGTTTTGCCGCGGTCTGACGGGCATTGCCATATCCGCGCTTTGCGGAGCCGCAAACGCTGATGTTCAACCGCTGAAGCTCATTATTCCGGCGGCGAAAGGTGGCATCAACGATCTCGCCGGGCAGCTCGTGGCGCGGCATTTCGGCCGCTTTCTGCCCGGAAGTCCGCATGCGTATGCTGTGAACGATGAGCGCGGCGGCGTCGCGCTGGTGAACCGCTTTGCGCAGCAGGGCGGCGGCGACGCAATCGAAATTGCCATTCTCCAGCGCGCGGTGGCGCAACTCGCGATTCAGGGCGACAGCACCACGCATTTCGACCCGCTGAAACGGACATGGCTGGGGAGCCTGTCGTCTTTTGCAAACGATGCTTACGTCCTGATCGTGGCCTCGCGCCATCCGGCCAAAACGGTGTGGGATCTGGCGCCCCCGGCGCCACCGGCACTGATTGGCGGCGATGCGCCGGGATCAACCAATCTGACATTCGCGCTGATTGGGCGCGACGCGCTGAAACTGAACATCGAGGTGAAGAACGGATTCGCCGGCGCTGCGGGAATGTTCTTCGCCATGATGGACGGCGATCTCGATGGCCAGGTGATTGGCCTGAATTCACTGATGGCCAATCAGCCGCAACTTTGGAAAAGCAGGGATGTGCGCCCGCTGCTCCAGTTCGGACGCCGGAGCCGTCATCCGCTGTTGCCCGACGTGCCGCTGGCGAGTGAGTACACGCATGACCGCGATGCGCTGGCGCTGGTTGCGTTTACGGAGGCGCCGCTGGCCATGGCCCTGCCCTTCGTTGCGCCGGCAGGTTTGGCACCACAGCGGGCCATGATGCTCCAGCGGGCGTTCAGCGAAATGGTCCGCAACCGCGATTTTCTCGCCGATGCGAAAAAGGTGAATTTGGACATCACGCCGGTGAGCGGCGCCGCGGTGCGCAGCATCATTGCCGCGATGGCCGCTACGCCAAAAGATCTGATCGCGCGCTATAACGCGATCACAAATGGCTAGAATCCGGTCACGGGTATCACAGATACCGGCGCACCTGGCGGCAATAGGCCTCATACGGCGATCCGTAGTGGGCCTGCAAATATGTTTCTTCGCGTAATACCTGACGGTTGAACAGCCATATCGCCCCGATCAAATATGCGAGCAGTATCCAGTTCGGGAAGATCAGGAACTGACCGGCAACTATCAGAGCAAAGGCGACGTAAATGGGATTCCGGCTGATGGCAAACACGCCTGTTGTAACAAGTTCGCCGGGCGTGATGGTGTCGATCCCGACACGAAAGCTTTGGCCAAAAGAGACAATGCTCCACAGCAATAAACCCAAACCAGCTGCGCACGACGCGATGCCAATCCACGCCGCAACCAGGGAATAAAAGAATCTCTGAGTGCTCGGCAGTGGCAGGCCAAATGCGGCGGCGAAAACGATATAGACGTAGAAAAGCGCGAATGGGGGTATGATAAAATCTGTCCTGTCGAGTTTGCCAAACTGAAAGGCGATTATCCCGCGTCCTTTCATGACGAAGACGCGGACCAATACCATCCCTATCATCAGGACCAGTGTGAGCGCCGCAAGATGTCCTGGCATTCTCTGCTCCAACCGTGGGAATTCGAATCAGGCCGCCATCGGAAACAGCACCGAAACCTTGAGACCGGGATCGTTGTCGCCGAGCGACAACCGGGCGTCGTGGCGCTTGGCAATCGCCGCGACCAGACTCAATCCCAGACCGCTGCCTTCGGTGGTGCGGCTGGATTCCAGACGGTAGAACGGCCGCAGCACCTTTTCGCGCTCCTGCGGCGGAATCCCGGGGCCGGTGTCGCAAACCGCAAGCTCCAGATTATCGCCAACCTGATTGGCCTTGACGGAAATCCGGGATCCCGGCGGACAGTAGCGGATGGCATTGTCGACCAGATTGGCGACCATCTGGGTCAGCAATTCCGGATCTGCCGAGACCTGCAGGCCGCTTCCGACGTCGGAATCCAGCTTCAGGCCGCGATCCTCCGCAGCCGGAGAAAAATCCTCGACAATGCCTGTCAGCAAACTGGATACATCGATTACCCGTTTTCCCGAAACACGGCCGCCGGCTTCGATCTGCGCGATGCGCAACAGCGCGCCAAAGGTTTCGAGTATCGAGTCCACCTGCCGGATGGAATGAGCCAGGACTTCCTGCAATTCCGCAGCCGTATGATCGTGGCGTTTGGCGTGCTCCAGCCGCTGGCGCAGCCGTGTCAAGGGTGTCCGCAAATCGTGGGCAATATCGTTTGAAACCTGGCGCATGCTGCGCATCAGGTCTTCAATGCGGTCGAGCATGGCGTTCATGCCGGCCGCCAGTTCGTCGAATTCGTCCTGGGTGCCGCGGACCGGCACACGCTGCGAGAGGTCGCCGGCCATGATGGCGCGCGCCGTGCGATTGACGGTATCGACTCGTTTGAGCACGGTCATACCGACGATCGCGGTGCCAAGGCCCGCGAGTATCAGTGTAATGACGATCTCGACCGCGAATGTCCGCAGGATGAGCGCATTCATCTGCCGCAGTGTCGCGGTGTCCTGACCAACCAGCAGATAATCGCGGTTCTCCAGACGGTAACCGTGCGCCCGGATTTGCAGCATCCGGCCGTCGATCGGGCGTTCCAGCGTCGTGGGACCGAGTATCGGCGTCATCGCCGGAATATTGCCGGTGATTTTCTTTCCGCCTGCGTCCTGCAGCAGATAGACCCCGCGCACATCTTTCCTGAGGCGCATATGGCTGTCGATGATGGCAGGAAGTTTCGCGATTCCGTCCGACCCCGCTTCGTCCAGAATGGAGGCGTATTCCACGTCGATCTCGTTGTTTTCATCCCGCGCGGCGTAATCGCGGGCAAACCAGTAGGTGACCCCGAACAGGATCAGCACGGACGCGGTCAGCATCGCCGCATAGAACAGCGCCAGACGGAAGCTCGAACTGTGAAAAAGCTTATTCCGGCGCACGGAGGCAGTATCCCGCGCCGCGAACCGTGTGGATCAGCTCGGGGGTGAAGCCCTTGTCGATTTTCGTCCGTAGACGGCTCAAATGGGATTCGACCACATTCGTCTTGGGATCGAAATGGTAATTCCAGACATTGTCGAGCAGCATGGTCCGGGTCACGACCTGGCCGGCATGGCGCATGAGATATTCCAGCAGCCGGTATTCTCTCGGCTGAAGCTGGATCTCGTGCCCCGCACGCTTGACGACATGTTTTACAACGTCAAGCTCAAGATCGGCGACTTTGAACTGCGTATCGACCGTTGTGCCACGCGGGCGTCGCGACAGAGCCTTCACACGTGCCACGAGTTCGGAGAACGCGAACGGTTTGACGAGATAATCATCGCCGCCGGCATTCAACCCCGTCACCCGGTCGTCGATACCAGACATGGTTGTGAGAAACAGGATCGCCGTCTCGATCCGTGCGGCCCTGAGCGTCTTGACCAGCGTTAATCCGTCAAGTTCGGGCAACATACGGTCAATAATGAGAAGATCGAAGTTCTCTGTCATTGCCAGGAACAGGCCATCGCGCCCGGCGCGCGACCAGCTGACCGCATGGCCTTCTTCTTCCAGGCCACTGGTCAGGTAGCCCGCCGTCTCGCTATCGTCTTCGACGACCAGAATTCGCATAGCCACCCTCCACCAGCATTATGGGGGATTCTGCGAGGATTCGGCAACATTTGAGACAGTCCTGACACAAAGGTTACGAAGTTCAAACAAATTGGCGAAACCCCTATAACTTCGCTTTTATCAAATTGCGCGCCCGGAACTTGCGAACTTCAGGTATGCCGAATGGGGTGGTTCAGAATACCGCGTAACGCGAGAATTGGTCTGACTGGCGCCGCCGTGACGCTGGCGGTTGCGGCCTGCCAGACTTATGCTCCTGCGCCATTGCCGGTGAAACCGGACCTGCTTGACCGGCTGCCGATGCAGCAGCCTGGCCCGGTCAACATGGATCAGGTCGCCACGATTGCGGTCATCAACAATCCCGATCTGAGATCGGCGCGCTACAAGGACGGAGTGGCCGATGCCCAGGCTTTTGAAGCCGGCATTTTGCCCAATCCGCAGCTCGCGGCCGGCCTTGCCCTTCCGACCAATCAGCAGCCAGGGCGGACCGCCGACTGCCAGCCAAATTGTGCACTGCCCGGCGCGGGGTGGAATTTTGGCCTCACTTACGACCTGCAGACCTTTCTCACGCAAGGTGCGAAAGTCGCGACCGCCGAAGCGGCGCGTGACCAGGCGAAGCTGAACGTTCTTTGGCAAGAATGGCAAACCGTGCAGCAAGCGCGCACGCTGTACGCGACCGGCATAAATGTCGAGGAAAAGCGGGTTCTTTACCAGGCGGCGGAAGACCGCTACGCCGTGCAGTCGCAGCGTTCGCAACAGGCGTTGCGGGCCGGCGACATTACCTTTGACACGGCCGGGACCGACCTTGCCGCGCTGCTCGATGCCCGCAGCCAGCTCCGCACCACAGAGCGGGCTGAGTCCCAGAATATCTTCAACATCAGAGCCTTGATCGGGGTTACACAAAACGTTGATGTTACTTTGAGGCCGCTTGGAGTCCCGGATATACCGGACCGGGCCGCCGTGGAGGCAGCACTTGCAAAAGTTGCGCAGGTTCGGCCGGATTTGCGCGCTCTGCAGGCCGGTTACCAGAGCCAGGAGGAGAGCTTGCGGGAAGCCGTGCTGGCGCAGTTTCCCAGCATTCAGTTTGGTGTGTCGAGAGCGACCGACACGCCGGGCGACCGCTCGGACATAGGCAAGGTCGTGCACTCGATCAACATCGGCGCCACGATCAGCCTTCCCCTGTTCGATCACAATCAGGGTAATATTGCCATCCAGCGGGCAACGCGCGCGCAGCTGCTGGCCGAGTATCAGGCGCGGCTTGACCAGGCCACAAGCGATTCCTGGCGCATCTGGAATGAAATGCAGGAACTGAATACCGCCTACAATGAAGTTGAGATGAGCCTGCCGCAGCTTCAGGCCAACGCAGACGCAGCAGAGCGCGCCTACATGAACGGCGATCTTCCCGCACTGACCGCGGTCGCGTTGCAGAGCGCGTTGATCACGCGCGAAGCCGAGGCTGCCGATTTGAAGCAGTCGCTGTGGAGCGACTCCATTGCCCTGGCCAGCGTGTTGGGCACGCAGGTCGAACCCGTAGTCGAAATGCCCGTAGCCGAAATGCCCGTAGCCGAAATGCCCATAGCCGAAATGCCCGTAGCCGAAATGCCCGTAGTCGAAATGAAGGAACCAATGCCATGAACCATCCGCTTCTCAGATGGACCACGTGGGCCAGCGCGCTCGCGACGGTGATCATTCTCGGCGGCATCGGCTATTACGCCGGCCTGTTCGGCGCGACCGAGAAACCTGACGCTGCCGCCGGTGGCGACGCGGAAATCAAAGGCACGGCGACGGTCACGACCACGGATGCGACCCAGGGCTCGCTTTCGCCCACGGCCACCGCCTATGGCGTGGTGACAGCCTCGCCGCAAAGCTCTTTTGTGATTCAAATTCCACGTGACGGCGTCTTCAAGGCTGTGAATGTCCGCGATGGCGATCTGGTGCGTAAGGGCCAGCCGATTGTCACTGTGATCACGGCCGCGGCCAATACGACCGCCTATGCGCAGGCGAAATCTGCAGTGGATTTTGCCACCCGCGATGTTCAGCGGTTGGAGCGGTTGTTCAACGAAAAGCTCGCCACCAACGATCAGGTCGCGACCGCGCGCAAGACTCTGGAAGACGCGAAGATCCAGCTCGACGCCCAGGCCAAAATCGGCGCCGGCGAAGGCGAACAGACAATTAGCGCGCCGTTCGACGGGGTGATCACCGGTTTGATGGCAGTGCCGGGCGACAAAGTGCAGGCCAACAACCAGATTGCGACGCTGGTGAGCCGCACCAACCTGACGGTTCAGCTCAATCTCGAGCCCGACGATGCGGTCAAGCTCAAACCCGGTGCGAAAGTGATGCTGGGCAATACCTTTGGCGGCGATCAGATTGAAGGCAAACTCCGGTCGATCGGCGCCAGCGTCGATCCCATGACCCATCTGGTCAAAGCCCTCTGCGATGTTTCGGCACGTGATGCGTCGCATTTTGAATTGGGCGCCACTCTGCTTGCCAAAATCGACCTTCCGCCAAAGCAGGGCATCCTGGTGCCGCGCTCGGCGCTGCTCGAAGACTCCAGCGGCCCGTATATTTTCACGATCTCCGATGACACGGCGCACAAGCAGAATGTGAAAGTCCTGGTCGAAACCGACGACAAGGCGCTGGTCGACGGCGTCGATCCCGCGCTCGGTACCAAAGTCGTGGTGGACAACAACACTGAGCTCGATGACGACACGCCGGTGCAGGAGGCCAAGTCATGAACCTCGCCGTTTGGGCTTCGCAACACCGCCGGTCGCTGATCTTCCTGCTGCTGGTGGCGGCGCTGGCCGGCGCGGTCAGCGCCCTTGGCCTGCCGGTTGCGCTGTTTCCGCAGGTCAGCTTCCCACGCATCGCGATCACCGTTGATGCCGGAGATCAGCCGGCCAGCCAGATGATCACGCTGGTGACCCGTCCCGTCGAACAGGCGGTGAAAAGCGTGCCCGGTCTGCTCGAGGTGCGCTCGACCACCAGCCGCGGCACATCGGAAATGTCGCTGAACTTCGACTGGGGCACCGACATGTCCGTCGCGACACTAAAGGTGCAGGCCGAAATCAGCCGGCTTTTGCCGTCCCTTCCCCAGGGGACAAGTTTCGACATCCGGCAGATGAATACCAATGTCTTCCCGGTGGCGGCATACAGCCTGACATCCCAGAAGCTGCCCCTCCTGAAAATCCGCGAGATTGCCGAAACCGAACTGCTGCCGCTGTTGTCGTCGATCAAGGGCGTGCAGCGGGTCGAAGTGCTCGGCTCGGCGCCGCGCGAAGTGCGTGTCGATGTCGATCCGGTCAAGTTGTCCAGTCTTGGCCTGGCCATGGACGACGTCGTCAAGGCGCTGCAGGGCGCCAATGTGCTTCAGGCCGTCGGACTGGTACAGGACCGGCACAAGCTGCTGCTAACGCTGGCGGACAACCAGCTCAAAACCGCCGAGGATGTCCGCAACATCGTTCTGCACACCCAGGCGCCCCCCGGGCCCAATGGTGCAGCGCCCGGCCCCGGCGGCACAATTCCATTATCCAGCATCGCCCGGATTTATGAGACCGAGGCCCCGAATTACGGCATCGTCACCGCCGAGCCGTGGGACGCGAACAGCAACGCTGTGCACAAACCGGCGGTTGGCAAACCCGCCATCATTCTGCAGGTCAAGCAGCAACAGGACGGCAATACGGTCCAGATCGTCAACCAGATCAAATCGACGATCGCCGCCTATGCGCCCAAGCTGCCGAAGGATCTGCATATCAGCAACTGGTACGACCAGAGCGAGCTCATTCTCGGTTCGGCGAACAGCGTGTTTGAGGCGGTTCTGATCGGTGTGGCACTGGCCGCGCTGGTGCTGCTCGCGTTCCTGCGCGACTTCAAAGTCACAGTCATCACCCTCATCGTGGTGCCCGCGGTGCTGGCCTCGACCGTGCTGCTGCTGTCAGTTCTGGGCATGAGCTTCAACATCATGACTCTGGGCGGTATGGCGGCGGCGATCGGTCTGATCATCGACGATGCCATCGTGATGATTGAACAGATCGAACGGCGACGGCATAGCAGTGGCGAAAAAGGGCGCGAAGAAATTCGCGCCGCGACCTGGGAATTTCTCAAGCCGCTCGCCGGGTCCTCGGCCGCCACCACGATCATTTTCATTCCGCTTGCGTTTCTGAGTGGCGTAACTGGCGCGTTCTTCAAATCGCTCGCGCTGACACTGGCGTCGTCGCTGGTCGTATCGTTCATAGCAGCGTTCTTCGCCATACCGCTGCTCGCCGACTATTTCCTCACGGCCAAGGAGCACCACGACCGCAATGGCCCGATCTTCCGCGGCGTGCTGTGGGCGTACCGGCGCATTTTCCAGGGCATGCTGCGCAGTCCGCCGCTGTTACTGCCGGTGCTCGCAGGATTCCTTGCCGTCGGATATCTCGCCTACACGCATGTCGGCTCGGGGTTCATGCCGGTGATGGACGAAGGCGGCTTCGTTTTCGACTACATCGCGCCGCCCGGGAATTCGCTCCAGGACACCGACAAAATGCTTCGTCAGGTTGAGCTGATTATCAGCCAGATTCCGGAGGTTCAGAGTTACTCCCGGCGGACCGGATTGCAGCTTGGAGGCGGTCTGACCGAACCGAATACCGGTGACATCTTCATCCGGCTCAAACCGCAGCCCCGGCGACCGATGGAAGAGGTGATGAACGAAATCCGGACCAAGGCCCAGATGGCGGTTCCGGGCCTCGACATCGAGACGGCGCAGCTGATGGAAGACCTGATCGGCGATCTCACGGCGGTGCCGCAGCCGATTGAGGTACAGATTTATGGCGACGATCCCAACGTCCTGTTGCAGGTTGCGCCAAAGGTTGCGAATGCGATCCAGGCCGTTCCCGGTGTGACAGAAATCGAAAACGGTGTGATTATTTCGGGCGACGCGTTCAATATTCGCGTCGATCCGGTGAAGGCCGGGGCGGAAGGTCTGACGCCGGACGCTGTCACCAGCCAGGTCAACACCTATCTGACCGGGACCGTGGCGACGCAATTGCGCGAAGTTGCCCGGTCCGTTGACGTCCGCGTAACCATCCCATCGAACCTGCACCAGACGCCGGCTGATTTACGGGCGTTGCGGATCGAGGCGCCGGACGGGCATTACGTGCCGCTCGGCCGGGTCGCAGACATCACGTTGCTGACCGGTCTGCCCGAAATCACGCGCGACAATCTGAAGCCGATGGTGGCGGTCACAGCGCGTATTGTCGGGCGCGATCTCGGCAGCACGGCCGCGGATGTGAAGACGCTGCTCGACAAATCGGACCTGTTCCCGTCCGGTACCTATTATCAACTGGGCGGACTCTACGCCCAGCAGCAGATTGCGTTCCGCGGTCTGATGGTCGTTCTCGGCGCCGCCGTCGCGCTCGTCTTCTTCCTGCTGCTTTATCTCTATGAGAGCGTGAAGACGGCGATTGTGATCATCGCAATGCCTTTGTGCGCGATGGGTGCGGTGTTCCTCGGATTGTGGGCCACGGGCATCGAGCTGAATATTTCAGCCATGATGGGCATGACCATGATCGTGGGCATCGTGACCGAGATCGCGGTGTTCTACTTCTCGGAATACGAACTCCTGACCGGCGAAGGCATGTCGCATGATCGGGCGGTTGTGGAAGCCGGCGTCAACCGGTTCCGGCCGATTGCGATGACCACCATCGCGGCCATTCTGGCCCTGCTGCCGCTGGCGGTGGGTCTCGGTCAGGGTTCGGCCATGCAACAGCCGCTGGCGATTGCGATCATCTCCGGATTGATCGTGCAAATGCCCCTGGTTTTGCTGGTCATGCCGCTGGCGTTCTGGTTGTGGAGCCGCAAAACGACGACGCGGAGTGCGGAAGTACCCGAGTTTGGCGCCGCGAAACTACCTGCCGAGTGACATTGCGAATCCACCGCACCGCAGGAGTAAGCAGGGAGGGGAAAGCACAATCTTTCCCCTCGTTCTCACAGGAGACACGTATGCAGCAGACCGACGAAATCAACCGCCTCTTCAAGAGC
>JAGWSK010000472.1 GCA_028869355.1 Alphaproteobacteria bacterium
ATGGGTCTGGACGGCACGAATCTGCAGCTCATCAGCACCGGCAAGGGGCGCACGACTTGCAGCTATTTCATGCCCGATGGCAAACGCATCAT
Source organism: Alphaproteobacteria bacterium (assembly GCA_028869355.1). Lineage (GTDB taxonomy): Bacteria > Pseudomonadota > Alphaproteobacteria > Micropepsales > Micropepsaceae > CAIYRG01. The sequence continues at coordinate 93 of JAGWSK010000472.1, forward strand.
CTACGCGTCCACCCATCTCACTTCGCCCGACTGCCCGCCGCCGGCCGACAAGTCGAAGGGTTACGTCTGGGCGGTCTATCCGTCGTTCAAGATTTTTTCGGCGAAACCCGACGGCACCGATCTGAAGCAGTTGACCTTCGCTCCCGGCTACAACGCCGAAGCAACCGTCGCGCCGGACGGCAAGAAGATCGTATTCACGTCGTCACGCGATGGCGACCTCGAGCTCTACGACATGGATCCGGACGGCTCGCATCAACGCCGGCTGACCCATGCGCTTGGTTATGACGGCGGCGCCTGGCATTCGCATGACAGCCAGTGGATCGTGTGGCGTGCCAACCGGCCGGCCACACCGGCCGAAGTCAAGGAATACAAGGACCTGATGGCGCAGAACCTGGTCAAGCCGGAGAAGATGGAGTTGTGGGTCATGCGCGCCGACGGCACCGAGCAGAAACAGATCACCCATCTCGGCGGCGCCAATTTCGCGCCCTATTTCTTCCCCGGCGACCAGAAGATCATCTTCGCCTCCAACTATAAGAATCCGACGAGCGGCAATTTCGACCTTTACAGCGTGAACCGCGACGGCACCGGGCTGGAGCAGATCACGTTCGACGAAGGCTTTGACGGATTTCCGATGTTCACCGAAGACGGCAAGAAGATCATCTGGGAATCCGGCCGCAACACCGACAGCCCGCTCGGCAAGACCAACGTCTTCATCGCCGACTGGGTCCCGTAATCAACCCTCGCAGGGGCGCTCACAGGGGCGGGCGAAATCGGCTAAACTGGCGTGGCGTCATTCGCGAGGATCGGAGGGTGCGATGTTGAAAGCCGCCGTTCTGTGCAGCACGGTTCTGATCGCAAGCCTTGCAACGGGCTCGAGCGAGGGCGCACAAAGTCTGCAAACCGCCATGCCGGACCTCGCCTCGGCCACATTCGGATGGGCGCCCGACACGTTCCTGGATTTCGAAACGGTTCCGGGCACGATCGCGCCCAACGGTCCTGGCCACCATCTTCCCGGCATCGAGCGCCTTGGCGATGAGAACAATCCCAACCTCACGCCGTGGGCCGCAGCGCAGATTCGCAAGAACAACGACATGGTGAAACAAGGCCATCGCGCGTTCGGGGCTCAATCGCGCTGCTGGCCCGGAGGTACGCCCGCTCAATTGCTGTTCCTGCAGCCGGTGTACTTCATCCAAACACCGCACGAAGTCTGGATGATCTGGGAGCGCGATCATCAGGTGCGCCGGATTTTTCTTAACCGCGAGCACAGCGCGAATCCGAAACCGTCGTGGTTCGGTGAGTCCGTCGGCCACTACGAAAACGGAGAACTCGTAGTCGATACGACGGGCTTCATCGAGCACCCCCTGAGCTTTGTTGACAACTACACCACGCCGCACACGAAGGATCTGCATGTGGTGGAGCGCTTCAGGCTCACCGACGGCGGAAATGGACTGGAAGCGACCGTGACGGTTGACGATCCCGGCGCATTCAAGGCGCCGTGGACGGGACTGGTGCGCTGGGAGAAGACAGATCACCAAATCGCGGAATGGGCGTGTGCCGAAAACAATCTGGGGTACGAGCAGTTCTTCGACCTGCCGGAATATCCCATGCCCGTGGCCAATACAGTAGATTTTTGAGTATTACGGCACCAGTTCCAGCACTGCGGCGCCGTCCTTGCGCGGGTCGGATGCGCCGAAATTCACGCCGGTCGTGAAATCGCGCATCACCGCCTGGCCCGAACCCATCCGCGTCGATGAGTAATCGCCACGCATGACAAGCTTGTGCCCCAGCACGGTGAGTTCGGCGCGCACCTTGTCCGGAATGCGCGACTCGATATTCACATCGCAGCCGGCAAAGGTCTCTTTTGAAAACCGCGGAGCGTCCAGCGCACCCTGAATATTCATCCCGAAATCGACCAGATTGGACACGAATTGCGCATGTGCCTGCGCCTGATTCCAGCCACCCATAATCCCGAAGGCAATCCGCACATCTCCGCTCTGCATGAAAGCGGGAATGATCGTGTGGACCGGACGTTTGTGACCGGCGAGCACGTCGGGCGATGATTTGTCGAGGCTGAACAACCCGCCGCGGTTCTGCAGCACGAAGCCTGCGCCGCCGACTGTCACGCCCGAACCAAAACCGACGGTCGCGAAATTGCTCTGGATCAGCGATACCATATTGCCGTCTTTATCCACGACGGACAAATACGTGGTGCCATTGTCAGTACCCGGAGGTTTTCCGGCCATCTGCCCGCAGGAGGCATGCTCCGGATTGATCAGCTTGCTGCGCGCCGCCGCATATTCCTTCGACTTGAGACCATCCACCGGGATTTTGGCGAAGCGCGGATCGGCGTCGTAGCGGATCATGTCGGCGTAAGCAATCTTCTTCGCCTCGATCATGGTGTGCAGCGCACGGGCGGAATTGTGCCCCATGTCGGCCAGCGGGAAGCGCTCCATGATATTGAGCATTTCCAGCGCCGCGATGCCCTGGCCGTTCGGCGGCAATTCATAAACCGTCCAGCCATGATAGGTGGTCGAGATCGGATCAACCCATTCAGGCTGAAAATCCGCGAGATCTTCCGCCGTCATGGTGCCGTGATGCAGGTCCGATTCAGCGAGAATCTTTCTCGCGATCTCTCCCTTGTAGAACGCGTCGCGGCCATGCGCGGCGATCTCGCGATAGCTCCAGGCGAGATCGGGATTGCGGAATACTTCGCCCGACGCGGGCGAACGTCCCGCCGGAAAATACGTCTTCATGCTGGCGATTTCGGTTTTCATCAGCGGCAGGCTGTCGCGCCAATAAACGCTGACGACCTCGCCCACCGGATAGCCGCGGTCGGCATAGGCAATGGCCGGCGCCAGCAGCTCCGCCATGGTCTTCGTGCCAAATCGTTTCAGCAGCGCGTCCCAGCCGGCAACCGCGCCCGGCACTGTCACCGAATTGATTCCGCGCTGCGGCATTTTCTCGATGCCTTGCGCCAGCAGGTAATTCGCCGTCAGCCGCGCCGGTGCCCAGCCGGATGAATTCAGTCCATAAAGCTTTCCGGTTTTCGCTTCATAGACGATCGCAAACAGATCGCCGCCGATGCCGTCATTCATCGGCGCGATCAAACCCATCATGGCATTGGTCGCGACCGCCGCATCGATGGCGTTACCACCCTGCTCCAGAATGCGCGCGCCGGCCTCTGAAGCCAGTACGGATTCGCTCGCGACAATTCCCGCTTTCGAGGCGACCATGGATCGCGACTGCGACCGGTCCTGCGCATTGGCGGACGCGATCCCGATCAGAAGTGAAAGCGAGACGAAAGCGACTTGCTTGAACATTCAACGTACCCCTCACCTGCGGCGCCAACCCGCACTTGCCTTGCAAGTGCAGGCGCCGCTTCCTCTCCCACAAGGGGAGAGGAAAGTTCGTTCAGTTTTTCACAAAGCGGCGGAAGTTGAGCGTGTTGGTGAAACC
>JAGWSK010000473.1 GCA_028869355.1 Alphaproteobacteria bacterium
ACATCCGGCACAACACGGCGATTTCCGAATCGGAATCGATCTGCGCCGAAAACAACAGCGCCAATTACTTCCATCAGGATGAATGGCCGATTCCACAGGCCGATACGCCGGATTTTTGAGCCAACAATTCAGATCGGAGGTTCGGAAATGGCTGCACAGCAGGGCTTCGATCTTCTCCGGACCGGCGCGGCAGCAGTCCTGGCCGCCGGCCTGATTTCCGCAGCCGCAGCATTGGCCGCTGGCACAGCGGTGCCGCATTTGCCCTCCGGCGTACCCGATTTTTCCTCCGCCAATATGGGTTGGGCATCAAATGGGGTGGAATTCCTGCCCATGCCCGGGGCCAGGTTCAAACCGGTGAGCAATGACCCGGCGCACCCCTATTGCGGAAACCGCATTCGTCCCGAGTGCGGGAACCAGTTCAGCGAGCCGGTTGCGGATACGTCCAATCCAATCCTGCAGCCCTGGGTCGCGGCGCAGATGAAACAAACCAATGCGCAGATTCTGGCCGGGAAGCCTTCGTTTGAGGCGATGTCGCGGTGCTGGCCGGGCGGCGTTCCGGGCATGATGCTGTTCACCGCGGAGCCGGCTTATTTTTTGCAGACGCCGGCGGAAGTCACGATTGTCTATACCCGCGGTCAGAATATCCGGCATGTTTATATGAACGTGCCGCACACCAAAAATCCGCCGCTCACCTGGCTCGGCGAATCCGTCGGCCATTATGATGGCGACGAACTCGTCATTGATACCATCGGCCTCAACGACAAAACCTTTGTCGACTGGTATCACACGCCGCACAGCACCAGGCTGCATGTCATCGAGCGATATCGGCTGATCGACGGCGGGAAACGAATGCAAGGCATTGTGACGGTGGATGACCCTGGCGCGTTTACCGCCGAATGGTCGGCGCTGCATTATTTCAACCGCAACAACCTGCCGATCTCGAATTCCGAATATGTTTGCGCCGAGAACAACGACGCCGGCACAAATTATTTCCACGAAGACTACGCACCGATCCCGGAAGCCAGGGCGCCTGATTTTTGACCATGATTGATCATCTGGGGATTGCCGTATCCGATTTCGAACGCGCGAAGAAGTTCTACCAGCAAGCGCTGGCGCCGCTTGGTTACGCGGTCGTCATGGAAGGTGGCGCGGAGCACGGTCACACACCGGCCTGAGGAGAATCCGCAGCGATGATTTTGCAATCTGCCCGGCCTCCCGTCATCCCGGCACGCTTTGCGCGCGGGCCCTTGATCGCACGCAAACGGCTTGTTGCCGCGCTAATGCAAGCATAAGATGCATCCTGCCAAACACATCGGAGGTTGTTATGAAGCTGGCCTCCTCGACCATTCTGGGCGCGGCGTCGCTCCTGATTGCGGCGGCCGCCTGTCTGACGCCTGTGAAAAGCCAGGCCGCGTCTTCCTCGGGTCAACCCGCACTGGACTACGACTACTTCAAGGCAAGGGTGGAAGCGGTTTTTTTGACCAAGCGCGCTGGTCACAGCCGTTGCGTTGCCTGCCATACGGAGAACAACGCTCCATTCCATCTGGTGCCGCTCTCGCCGGGCGCGACCAGCTGGAATGAAGAGCAGTCACGTCAGAATTTTCAATTGATCCAGCGGGTCGCTATTCCCGGTAGCATGGACAGCCCGCTGGTCCATCACCCTCTCGCGCAGGAAGCGGGCGGCGATCCCCATCACGGCGGCGGCCAGCAGTTCGCCTCGCAACAGGATCCGGCGTGGTTGACATTGAAGGCGTTTGTCCTTGGAGAAAAACTGAAATAACGGCCGGCGGGAGCTTCCTCCGTCCACCATCGCAGCAGATCGCGTACGACCGAAAAGAAGGATGACCAGCATGAGCAAACATCAATTGCGTGGTGCATATGCGGTTCTCGCCGCAAGTCTTCTGTGCAGTTTGCCGCTTTCCGCGTCCGCCGCGCAGTTGCGGATTATCCAGACGAATTTCGCCGGCGACACCATTCACGTTATCGATCCGGCCACGAATAAAGTCGTTGCCCAGATCGGGGGGGTCGAAGCGGCGCATGGGATTGTCTCATCGCCGGACGGCGCCCGCATCTATCTCAGCGAGGAAGTGGACGATTCGCTGAATGTCATCGACGGGAAGACGCTGCGATTTACCAAGAAGATTCGGCTGAGCGGAAATCCGAATCTGATCGATATCACGCCCGACGGGAAGACAATCTATGTCGCGATCGCATTGTCCTATAGCGATCTGTCCGACTTTCCGCGGATCAAACCTGCGGCGAGCGGCGGCGTGGATATTATCGATACCGCGTCTCTGCAGCTGGTGAAGACCATCCCGATCAAGAGCGGGGTTCACGATCTCAATGTCACGCCCGACGGCAAGTACGTGATCGTTGGCAATGCCAGAGGCGGGAAGGCCAATGTCATGACCGTGGTCGACACGCGCACCAACGAAATCGCGTGGACGATGCCGATGACGCCGTCGCCGTCTCCCATGGCGGTGTCAAAGAATCCCGACGGCAGCACGAAATCGATATTTGCCCAGAACGGCAGCGATAACGCGTTCCAGGTCGTCGATTTTGCCACCCGCAAGATCACCAACACGATCAAGCTGCCCAACATCACGGACCAGACGCAGAACCCCTATGGCCCGCCTGCCGCATCGCATGGGATCGCGGTCACGCCCGACCAGAAGACGTTGTTGGTCAACAGCAGGATGAACAGCGCGTTGTATTCCTATTCGTTGCCGGACCTGAAGTTTCTCGGCGTTGCCACGCTTGGCGGGAAGGGTGCCGGCTGGCTGACCATCACGCCGGACGGCAAGACCGCATATGTGGCGAACGAGCATACCAATGACGTCTCGGTGGTAGACATCAAGTCGATGAAGGAAGTGACGCGTATTCCGGTCGGCTTCGCGCCGGCGCGCAACATCGTCTGGATGGCCCCGTAGGCTACACCGGCAGCCAAAGCAGGTTGCGATCAAGTTGAATCGGAACTCGCCTCTCCCCTTGAGGGAGAGGGACGCAGCGCCCGCGCGTGCGCTTTGGCACGCGCGCTTTGGCGCTGCTGGGTGAGGGGAATGTTGCGAGCAATCTTGCTCGTGCGTTCTTCTAAGCGCCGAGTTTGTCCGCGAGGTCTTCCATGCTGCGCGCGGCGAAATCGACCGGCACGCGCGGACCGTTTTCGGCGCCGGGATGCTCCTGCGGCCGCGCGACATGTGCCGTG
>JAGWSK010000474.1 GCA_028869355.1 Alphaproteobacteria bacterium
AACAGCCGTCCTTTGGGCGTACCACTGACCGCGTGGCCGGAACGGCCGATGCGCTGCAAGAAGGTGGAAATCGCCCGCGGGCTGCCGAGCTGACACACCAGATCGACATCGCCGATGTCAATGCCGAGTTCGAGTGATGCGGTGGCGACCAGCGCCTTGAGTTTGCCTGCTTTCAGAAGTTGTTCGGCTTTGAAGCGTTGTTCCTTTGCGAGGCTGCCGTGATGTGCCCCGACATTCTCTCGGCCCAACCGGTCGGCGAGATGTCCGGTCACGCGTTCAACCATCCGCCGTGTGTTGACGAACACCAGCGTCGTGCGGTGTGCTTCGATCAGTTGCCTCAGCCGATCATAGACTTCCTCCCAAACTTCGGCCGACATCACCGCCGATAATGGTGAAGGCGGAATTTCTAGCGCGAGATCGCGGCCGCGCTGATGTCCCATGTCGATGATCGTGACCTGCGGATCGTGGATCTGACGCGAACCCGCGAGGAATTTCGCTACCTCCTCAATCGGTTCCTGCGTTGCCGAAAGGCCGATGCGAAGCGGTGGACGAGGGCAGAGGCGCGCCAGCCGTTCCAGCGACAGCGACAGATGCGTCCCGCGTTTGTTCGGTGCGAGCGCATGAACTTCGTCGACGATCACGGTCCGGGTGGTCGCCAACATGCGCCGTCCCGATTCGGAACCGAGCAGGATGTACAGCGATTCCGGTGTGGTCACGACAATGTGCGGCGGGCAGCGGCGCATCTTGTCGCGTTCGGATGGCGGCGTATCGCCGGTGCGGACCCAGGTGCGAATTTCGACTTGCGGAAGTCCAAGTAACTGGAGCTCCGCGGAGATTCCGTTCAGCGGCGCTTCGAGATTGCGCTGCACGTCATTGGACAATGCTTTCAGCGGTGAAACATAGACGACCTGTGTTTGGTCCTTGAGTTCGCCCGCAAGTCCTTGCCGGACCAAATCATTTATTGCCGCAAGAAAGGCGGCGAGCGTTTTGCCAGATCCCGTCGGCGCGGCGATCAGGACGTCACGCGCCGATTGGATCGCGGGCCAGGCCTGCGCTTGCGCGCCAGTGGGCGCGGCGAAGTTCTTGTTGAACCAGGCTGCGACGGCAGGATGAAAAAGCGAATCCGGATGCATCACGTCAGGTTACATATGGGAATTGCGGAGGCAAATTTTTGTCACTGTATCAGGAACGGTTCTGTGACCCGGTCGTTATTATGCTGCTCTCGAACGAGCAAACGCGCTGTCAAAAACGCGCGCCACGAAAAAGCCCGGCAGCCCCCCTCCCGGGCTTTTTCATTTTTCCAACAGATTCATCCGGATGGGGCTTCCGTCGCGACATAATCATGGCAGAAGCGGCGCAGTGACTGGAAAAGTACCTGGTCATTGATCACCCGTGGAACTTTGTTCTGCCCGCCAAGCCTGCCGCGTGATTTCATCCACGCCACGAATGTCCCTTTTTGCGCGGCGACAAGCCGGGGCGGATCCATGCCAAAGCCGCCGGACCGGTGGACACGATAGTCATCATTGCAACGGCACAGCTCGCGGTCGATGAGATCGGTGAACTGCTTTGCCTGTTCCGCCGCCGGCGACTGTGCGCCGAACTCCACCACATAGAGATGTCCCCCGCGCGGGGTTTCTTCGCCTGGAAACAAAGTACCGACCGAAAAATCCGCAACGGTGGCGCCGATTTCAGTCGCGGCATGCGCCACGGCAGTTTCAATTTCTTCACCGGTGAGATGTTCGCCGAAACTGGAAAGGACGTAACTGGTGCGGCCGGTGATCACCAGGCGCGGCGGCGCATGGTCGACAAATCTCACTGTGTCGCCAATGAGATAAGACCACAATCCAGCGCAGGTCGTCAGCGCGATCGCATAATCGACACCCGTTTCAAGATTTGCCGCCCAGTGACGCACCGGACTCACGTTGTCGAGCTCCGATAGCGGGATGAATTCGTAAAAAATGCCATTGTCGGTGATCAGTCGCATGCCCTCGCCGGGCCCGCGGTCCGCAACCGCGACGAATCCCTCACTGGCAGCATAGGATTCGCGAGTCTCGGCTTTGGAATGTTCGAGAAGAACGTTGAACTGCGGGCGGTAGGGCGCGAAATTCACGCCGCCATGTACCAGCAATTCCAAATTGGGAAAAAATGACTTGAGGCGCGGCGGCAGCTTCGGGCGCACAGCAAAGAGATGCTCAAAAAAGATCAGCAGCCAGCTTGGGGTACCCGCGATGACGCGAATATCCTCATTGAGCACCGCCTTGCTCAAAACCGCGATCTTCTGTTCCCAGTCCTCAATCAGCGCCAGTTCCGGCGGTGGAAACCTGAACCGCCGCGCCCAGACCGGTGCGCGTGACACCGCGATGCCGGAAAGGTCGCCGCCGTAAATTCCGGCCGCGAGCTCAGTCAGCCCGGTGCTGCCGCCGAGCAGGAAAATTTTCCCACCCATGACGCGGCTGTCGGGATGATTGGCGAGGTGATGCACCAGCAGGTCCATTCCCGCACGGCTGTTGGCGCGGTTCATCCTCTGCGTACAGGGGATGTATTTCGACGTACCCTGGCTGGTTCCGGAACTGAGCGCGAACAGCGGAATCCGCCCGGGCCAGGAGCAGTCGTCGAGCACCGGAAATACCGGCTGCCAGTATTCACGCCACATCGCCTCATAGCAGCGCAGCGGCACCGCCGCCTGATAATCCGCGACATCGCGCAGGCGTGCGAAATCGTGGTCGCGGCCGAATTTCGTATGCACGGCACGCTTAACCAGCGAGATCAGCTGCCGCGCCTGCGAAGCGGCGGCATCTTCGCCCTGCAGCGCACGCCGCCGCGCCGCCGCGTAGAGTTTCAGCAGCGGCGTTGCATCCATCATTCAGGGCTCAGCACGGTCTGGTGAGGAAAGGATTTCTGCGCAGCTTCGATTCGCATCGGGATCTGCACATAGTTGCCGCGCTGCCACAGCTCAACCTGGTCGGCGAATGTGCTGCTGCCGATCC
>JAGWSK010000475.1 GCA_028869355.1 Alphaproteobacteria bacterium
ATGTTTACGCCGCATCCGCATTCGGCATGCGGGCAGTCTGGTGTAACCGGACGGCGCAAAAACCGGAGCGGTTACCGGGAGAACCCGATCTCGTCCTGACATCACTCGCTGAACTGCCGGATCTGCTCCGCGCCGAATAGCTTCGCACGCTGGTTGTTCTGAACTACTATACTTCTGCTTGCGCGGAGGTTTGCGATGAAACAGTTTTTGGCGGGTGCTGTAGTGTCCCTTTTCGCCTTGGCGATCACCGGAGCAGACGGCAGCAAAGCCGCGCCTGCACCGCAGGCCGGAAAGCTGCAAATCTACTGGATTGATGTCGAGGGCGGGGCATCGACCCTGTTTGTCTCCCCAAGCGGAGAGTCGCTGTTGTTCGATACCGGCTTTGGCGGAAATGGCGACCGCGACGCAAAGCGCATTTATGCGGCCGCACAGCATGCCGGACTGAGGAAAATCGACCACGTCGTCATCAGCCATTGGCACGCCGATCACGAAGGTGGGCTCGAAGCACTCTCGAAACTCATTCCGATCGGTCACTTCTATGATCACGGCGATCAGGTGCAGCCGGAAGATCGCGTGCGCCTGGAAAACTACCGCGGGATCGCAGGGTCCAATCGCACGATTCTGCACGCCGGAGACTCGATCCCGTTCGCTGGTGTTGAAACCAAAGTGCTGGTTTCGGAGGGCCCCGTGATCGCCACGCCGGTCAATGACGGTGGAGCGCCGAATCCACTTTGCGCCAACGCTGCGCAGATGGAACCTGCTGCTCCGGAAAATATCCGAATGGTCGGCCTGTCGCTCGATTTCGGCCGCTTCAAAATGGCAAGTCTCGGCGATCTCGACTGGTCGCGCGAGATGCAGCTCGCCTGTCCGGTAAACAAAATCGGGACCGTAAATCTGTATACGATCAATCGCCACGGTACGCTGGCGGATTCCGGTTCGCCGGCGCTGCTCGGCGCCATTCACCCGCAGGTCATTGTGGTCAATAACGGTCCGCGCAAGGGTCTGGGCCAGCGCGACGACAGGGCAAAACCGATCGCAGCGCCAGGTGTCAGACCTTATGAGGCAAACTCCTATCTGCGGATGGCGACAACGCCCGGCGTCGAGGACATCTGGCAACTGCATCTGTCGCTGATCGATCGCGATACCGCGCACAATACGAAGCCGGAATTGATCGCCAATATGGATGAGGGTGTGCAGGATCAGGGCAACTGGATTGAGGCCGCGGTCTCCGGCGATGGCAGTTTTACGGTGACGAACCCGCGGACCGGATTCAGCAAATCCTATCGCGCGCGGTAGCGTATACGCTGTAAACGATACTGTTCAGCGGATATTCACAACCGCGGTGCTACCGCCTCCGCAGAATGGAACGCCAACGTGCCCGTTGCCGTTGGCAGACAAGGAATTGGCGGAGCTGACCATGAAAACGAGATTCGCTGCTGTCGTTGGGGTGCTGATCGGTGTCGCAGCGGCGACGCCGGTGCTGGCGCAGGGCCAGGCGTGTTTACAGCGCAACCGCATGCAGAGCTGGAAGCCGATCAATGAGTACGCGTTCGATGTCACGGATCTGAATCGGCACCATTATACGGTCACGATGAACTCCGCATGCCGGGGTGTCACCGATCCGCGGGCGCACCTGATCTTCCACATCTGGCTCAGTCTTCAATGTCTCCCGACAGGTGAGATTGTCACGGTGGTGAGTCCGGAATTTGGCCACACCCAGTGCTCAGTGGCAGGTGTTCACGCAAATCTGCCATTCAATTTCGGATACGGCACCTCGGGCTAGAGCAGGAAGTAGAAACGAGAAGCGAGGAGCGAGGAGCGAGGAGCGAGAGATCCCTCTCCATCCGCTTTCTGGGGCGCCTTCCCCGTAAGCAGGGGCGGAAAGATGCGGCGCCTGAGCTTCGGAAATCTCTCGTTTCTCTCTCCTCGTTTCTCGCTCCTCGTTCGTCGGCGGGTTGCGTGTGGCATGTTTCAGCCGAATAATGGCTGGAGCGTTTTGCGATTTGCCTAAATCGCGAAACCGCTCCAGTTTTTTGTAATTGGCGCGTTTTCTGCGCCGAACCGGTAGCCACTTCGGCGGAAAACGCTTTAGCGGCTGTTCAGCAGAGGCTTCCGCGGATGACGAAAACCGCCATTGCCATTCGGCACGTGCATTTCGAGGATTTGGGTGCGTTCGAGCCGGTGCTGCGGGATGCCGGCTATCAAATCCGCTATTGCGATATCGGGCTGGATGAGCCTGCCGCCATCGCACCGAACACGGATTTGCTGGTGGTGCTTGGCGCGCCGATCAGCGCTTATGAGGAAGAAAAGTATCCGTTCCTCATCGATGAATTGCGCCTGATTGGACATCGGCTCTCAGTCTCGCTGCCTGTATTGGGAATCTGCCTTGGCGCGCAATTGATGGCGCGCGCTCTCGGCGCCCCGGTCTATCCCGGCAAATCGAAGGAAATCGGCTGGGCGCCCATCGACCTTGCAGATGCCGTACGCGGCACGCCGCTTCATCACCTCGCCGGATTGCCGGTGCTGCACTGGCACGGCGATACTTTCGATTTGCCGGAGGGAGCCGTGCGGCTCGCTTCCACCGCAATTACGCTCAATCAGGCATTTGCAGCCGGCAGCACGGCGCTTGGCCTGCAATTCCATGTTGAGGTGGAGGAGCGCGGCTTCGAACGCTGGCTGATTGGACACACGCTGGAAATCTCGACCGTGCCGAATCTGTCGGTATCGACGCTCCGCCGTGATGCTCGCACCAACGCGGCACGAACGGCAGCAGCGGGCGCGCGTATGCTGCGCGACTGGCTCGAAAGCTTGACCGCGCTTCAATAATGGATAGACCCGGGTGTACCCCCGCCCGTGGCAATCGCGTCCCCATTGATCGCAACCGAACGCGGTGACGCGAGAAACGCGACGATATCGGCGACTTCTTCAGCCGTCACGATCCGCCGATTCAGATTCAGACCGGCCCAGCGCCTTTCAACTTCGTCTACCGGGATGCCCAGCACTTCAGCTTGCCGCTGAAGCACCCCGGGTGTTTTTTCGGTGCGCGTGATACCCGGGTGAACACAAGTGACATTGATGCCGAGCGGCCCAAGCTCGTCGGCCAGATTTTTGGTCAGCGCGGCGACGGCGATGTTGCGGATCGAGCCGATGGTCGATCCGGTCTGACGCGCGGCAAGCCCGCTGATATTGATGATCCGCCCCCAATGCTGCCGCGCCATGTGGGGCGCCACCGCGCGGGCACAGCGCAGATAGCCCATCACCTTGACGTTCATGTCGGCCCAGAAATGGTCGTTGGTGATTTCGGCCAGCTTCGGCGGCCGGCTTTGTCCGCCCGGCTGTGCGGCGGCATTCACAAGGATATCGATGCGGCCGAAATCACCTGCAATGCGCTCAATTGCGCCCTCGACCGCAGCGTCATCGCCGGTGTCGGCACTGTAGGCGGCAGCTTTCTGATGCGAGCGATCGGCAATTTCATCGGCAGATCGTTTGGCCACCGGCAGATCGCGTGCGATCAGGGCGACCTGAGCGCTCTCCCGCGCCAACGCGTGCGCCACCGCTTTTCCAATGCCGCGGCTGCCGCCGGTGACGACGGCGACTTTGCCGGCCAGTTCCAGATCCATTTACGCTGCTCCCTGGCGAATGACCACCGCTTGGTTAATGGGATGCCGCCAAAATAAAGCGGGCGGGCCGATTGGCCCGCCCGCCGCAACTGCCTTCGTCCTGAACGGCTTACTTGGACGCGACCTGCTGCCGCAGCTTGGTAATGTCGGATTCGCTGCGGATGGTGAACAGAGCCATTTGATTGGTCCTGTACACCGGCAGACTGATTTTCACGCTGCCATCCGGCTGGCTAAAGACGGTGAGGTGGCGGATTTCAGTGCCACGCACCGGAAGCGGGAAAGTCGTCCACTGATCCGTGCCCGGATTGTAGCGGAAGATTTCGTCCGCGGTCCACAGGTTGCCCCACACATTGTGATTGTTGTCCACACTGATGTGGTAGGGCTGCATGCCTTTTTCCGGGAACGGAATAATCTTCACAGCATCCGTCTTTACGTCAATCCGCGCCAGCGTCGAACCCCAGCTGTTGCCGACCCACAGAACGTCGCCGTTCTTGTCCGTGCCCATGCGGCGCGGTCCCTGCGCCCACGGGTATGGATTGCCGGTGGAGATGTCGGTGACTTTGTCATAGGCCGCGAGTTGCACCGGGGTCATCTTGTCCTTGATTCCCGGCACTTCCGGAAGCTTGATCTCCTTGATCTTGCCCGTGGCGGCGTCGGCTTTGCCGATGATGTCAAAGCCCATCTCGGCCCACCAGCCGTTGCCGTAACGGTCGCCAGCCGCGCCATAAGTGCCGCCGGTGCCGAAGGAACGCTTCACCGCCGAGTCTTTGAAGAACGTGAACTCTTTGGTGAGCGGGTCGAAACGCAGTACGCCGTCTGGTGCCGATGCCCAGATTTTGCCCTTGCCATCGACGTCCATTGTAACCGCGCCACCCAACGGGGACATGGTTTCGGGCGTCGGATAGACGTGCAGTTCGGCGTCCTGCGCGGGTTTGCCGGCGGCCGGGATCAACTCGCCGAGGCTACGGCGGCCCGGATTGATGTCGAACCAGAAGTGGCCCTGCGCATCGCGAGTGATGCCATGCGTGCCTGCGGCATAACCGCTGCCGTCGGCCTTTGCCAGCTTCTTGTAGGTCACTTCACCGGTTTTCGCGTCGACTTTGCCGACCGACACAACCTTGTTCGGGCTGTTCGACGTGAACCAGAGGTTGCCCTGCATATCCATGTTGTCGTCATGAATGATCAGGCCGATTTTGGACGGCGTGCCTTGCGACCAGTCGGAGCCGTCGACATCCGGCTTGGCCAGTCCCAGTGCTCCCGCACCCGCGCCCTGAACCCGCGGCACATCATAGAGCGTCCACACCACGCGGGCTGCATCACCCGACGGACGCGGACGGTCTTTGATCTGCATCACCGAATTGGGTCCGCGGACTTTTGCCAGATAGGAGGCCACCAACTTCTCATTCATCTGAATGATCTGATTGGCCGGACGGTCGAGCGGAACGCCACCGCCGCCGATGACCTTCATGAGGTCGATGATTCGCGTCCAACCCGTTTGGTCGAACTTGAATTGCAGCGGGTAGCTCGGCGTATGGCAGCCATTGCAGTTGTTGTGGATGATGGTTTTCGCAATTGCGTCATCCGGAGTGGATTCCGGCAGCGATGCCCACATCACTTCGCCCGGCAGCTGGCGCCAGCGCTTTTCCGGATCGGTGATCGTCGCCAGTTTGAAATCCTCATGCTTGTTTGCGCTGAGGTCGACCTCGCCCTTGGCGGTGTCAAAGCCGAGCGCCTGCGCCCAGACGCGGTATTTGCCGGCCGGAAGCGCCGGGAAATAATAATTGCCCGTTTCGTCCGTATACACATTGGTCGTGATGGTCGAACCTTCACGCTTGGCCGACACTGTGATGCCGCCCAGCTTCTGGCCCGCAGCCGATGTGATTGTTCCGCTGAGAATCTGGTCGGCCGCTTGTGCGCTGCCCACCAGACCCACGGCGACCAATGCGGCGGCACTCGCCAACAGCACGCTACGCATTCTGGTCATGAGATTTCTCCCGTCGAGAGGTTGAAGTCGATTCATTTGGCCGCAGGCGCGGCAGACACAGGTATGGTCAGGACGTAGGACACGACGTCGTCGATATCGGAATTACTCAACGCATATTTCCAGCCCGGCATGCGCACGAGGCCGCTTTCAATCACCTGGTGCATCAATTTCGGATCGCCATTGGCCGCCGCCTTGTTCAGCGGGGGTCCATAGGTTTTGGCGCCAGGGTCAGAGGGCAAATGACAGACCACGCAATTCTGAGTCACAATTTGACGCCCATGCAATTGTTGGGGCGAGAGATTGTTCTGGGCCAGGGCGGCTTGTGCACCCGCAGCCGTGAACAGCAGGGCTAACGCAACCCGGTGCCTCATTTAACGCTTCCTCCCACATTTTGCGTTTCCGGGAGCCTATTCCTTGCGCAGCCGGAGGAAAAGAGCATTTCAGCCCGATTTTCGCCCGATCCGGGCCACAATCCGGCGGCCCGCCAATTGCGGCTGCCCAGGTTTCCTGATGCGATAAGATGTTGAGTTTGCATGAAAAACATTGACGGGCGGGACGGATCACCCGTCGGGCCGAACGCGGCAGTTTGGGCACGGGATTCCGGATCCGCCGGGCTGATGCCGCGAATCCCG
>JAGWSK010000476.1 GCA_028869355.1 Alphaproteobacteria bacterium
CGCGTCATTGTCGGCCCTCCGGACGGGCGAAGCCTGCCGGGAATCCGGCGGAATCCTGTGTTCCGTGCGGTGATCCCGATCCAGCCGCAGCGGCCTGACGCCGGACTCGGGCCGGGTTAGCCTTTGCGCCTGGTGCCGCGTCGCCGCCGGCCTGAGACCATCGGAGACGTTTTCGGGCAGCCTGATCACCTCAAGCGCGCGCGCACGCTTTTCCAGACGGCGTATAAAACCACGCTCTTCAAGTGCAGTGATCAGCCGGTGGATGCCGGATTTGGACCGTAAATCCAGGGCATCCTTCATTTCATCGAAGGATGGGGGCACGCCCGTCTCGCGGATGCGCTGATCAATGAATGTGAGAAGTTCGTGTTGCTTTCTCGTCAGCATTGCTTCCCCCAATCCAGAGCGAACAAAGCGAAAACGCGCGAATCGTTCTACTTTAGTTCTATCCGCCGGTCAACGCGCCTTGCGCTGCGGGTGCTCGGACCAGATTGATGGTCAGCCGGACTGTGCCTGCATCAGCGTGAGGAGTCCCCTGAGCAGCTCAACTGGGCTCGGCGGACAGCCCCTGATATGCAAATCGACCGGGACGACCTCGCCGACGCCTCCTGCCACGGCATAGCTGCCTGCGAACAAGCCGCCATTGAAGGCGCAATCACCGGCCGCAACCACCCATTTCGGTGACGGTGTGGCCGCATAGGTTCGCTCCAGGGCTTCACGCATATTTTTTGTGACCGGGCCGGTGACAAGCAGCACATCGGCATGGCGCGGCGAGGCGACAAAGCGCAGCCCGAATCGTTCGAGGTCATAAAACGCGTTGCCCAGCGCCTGAATTTCCAATTCGCAGCCGTTGCAGGAACCGGCATCCACCATACGAATGGACAGGCTATGCCCGAGCTGCCGGCGCGCCGCCTTGTGCAGCCGTCCGGCGATTTCGCGGATTTGCTCGTCGTCCGTATCCGGACCATTTTCCGTGAGCGGCCGGTGCGCCATGCCTTCGAACAGCAATCGCCTCACACGTCGTGTCCCGAGTAGGAGCAGTTAAAGGACTTATTGCAGAGCGGAAAATCCGCGACGATATTGCCTTCGATTGCGGCCTCCAGAAGCGGCCACTGGAACCAGGACGGATCCCGGAAGTGGCAGCGCGCGATACGGCCCTGCGCATTGAGCCGCAGGTAAACCAGGATATCGCCACGAAATCCTTCGACCAGCGACAGGGCTTCGCCCGCGCGCGGCGACAGCTCCAGGAAGACCGGTCCGCGCGGCAGCGAATCCAGAATGCGTTCGATCAGCAGCATTGATTGCTCGGCTTCGCGGATGCGAATCCAGACGCGCGCGTTCACGTCGCCTTCGTCCAGAAGGGGCATTTCGAACGGCAGAGAATCATAGGGCGGATATGGCAGCGCCTTGCGCGTGTCGAACGCGTGACCCGACGCACGTCCGACATAGCCGCCGGCGCCAAAGCGACGAGCAAGGCCGGGTTTCACGATTCCTGCACCCACGGTGCGGTCCTGCAATGAAGCTGTCTGATCGTAAACTTCGACAATGCGCGCGAATTTCCGGCGCGCCTCACTGACCAGCCGGCGCAAAAGCGAGCCACCACGATCATCCAGATCGGCAGTCATGCCGCCCGGCGCGATGCGGTCGCGCGCGAAGCGATGACCGAAACATGAATCGAGCGCACGCAATACATCCTCGCGCAGGATCATGCAGTGCGCCTGAATCAGCGGAAACGACGCATCATTGCAGATGGCGCCGATATCGCCGAAGTGGTTGGCGATCCGTTCCAGTTCGGCGATGAGAGCGCGCAGGTAATTCGCACGCTGAGGCGCTTCCATCCCACAGGCGCTTTCGGCTGCGCGCGCAAAAGCGAGCGCATAGGCGGCGGTACTGTCACCGGACACGCGTCCCGCAAGCTTCGCACCCTGCTCCAGAGTTGCACCGGCCATCAGAGCTTCGATTCCTTTGTGGACATAGCCGAGCCGCTGCTCGAGCCGGACGACCGTTTCGCCATTCGCTGTGATGCGGAAATGCCCGGGCTCGATAATGCCTGCATGAACCGGACCGACCGGAATCTGGTGCAGACTCTCGCCCACGCTGGGAAGAAAACTGTAGGCGGCCGCTTCAAAGTCCGTCTGCGGATTATGCGCCAAGGGGTGGCGCACACCCCATTGGCCGTGGTCCAGCCACGGGCGTGGATCCGGCGTTCCCTCAGGTTTCAGACCGAACAAATCCGTGATGGCCCTCTCCAACCGCATCGCCGGCAGGTGGTGGCGTGCCACCGAGGGAAAATGTCTGTCGGGGCAGGGCAGGGTCAGGACATCGATGGCGCCGTTCGCTCCGCTTCGCACCGCCATTCGCACGCAATCCGCTTCGCCCCACAGGCCCGCCAAAACGACTTCGCCATCACCCAGCAGGGACGCGCGTGCGGTCCATTCGGCGGTGTTGACTATGTGGAAATTTGCGTTCGAGAAAGCCGGCATCACTTAACCCAACATCCCGGCGACATGCTGAAACCACAGGACAAGTGCCGGCGGCAAATAGACGCCCGCGGCCAGCACAAGCGCGAGATGGCCAAACATCGGCAGATAGGATGCTTTCACTTTTGCCGTGCTGCCTGCTGCCTCACCAAATGCCAGCCCGTTCAGCCGCAACATCAGCGCGCCGAATGCGACAAGCAATCCGAAGACCAGCGGAATCGCCAGCCAGGACTCACGCGCAAAGGTGGAGCTCACGACCAGGAATTCGCTCATGAAGACGCCGAGAGGCGGCATCCCCGCAATGGCAACCACGCCCAGAACGAGGGCCCATCCGAGCACCGGATGTGATGCGGTCAGGCCGCGAATCTCGGCGATCCGCTGCGTGCCCTTTGCCTGCGCGATGTGGCCGACGGCGAAGAAGATCGCCGATTTTGCCAGGCTGTGCATCGTCATCTGCAGAAGTCCGGCAAAATTGGCCAGCGGTCCGCCGAATCCGAAGGCGAACACAATGATGCCCATATGCTCGATCGATGAATAGGCAAACATGCGTTTGATGTCGCGGCGCCGATAAAGCATGAAGGCTGCGAAGATCAGGGACAGCAGGCCCATGGCCATCATCAGCGGCCCGGGCGCGAGAGCGCCGGTATTGGCGGCAAGCAGCATCTTGAACCGCAGAACGGCATAGAGCGCCACATTCAGCAGCAGACCCGACAGCACCGCGGAAATCGGCGTTGGTCCCTCGGCATGCGCGTCGGGAAGCCAGGCGTGTAGGGGCGCGAGCCCGACCTTGGTGCCATAGCCGAGCAGCAGGAAAATGAATGCGATGTTCAACAGCGCGGGGTCGAAATCTCCAGCCCGGGCGACCAGCACCGACCAAACCATCGCCGGCAGTCCTTCGCCCACCACCGGTTGCGCCGCCATATAGACGAGAATGGTGCCGAACAGCGCAAAACCGATTCCGACGCTGCCAAGAATGAAATACTTCCACGCTGCCTCCAGCGCCTCATGCGTGCGGTAGATGCCGACCATCAAAATCGTGGCAAGCGTGGCGAGCTCGATCGCGACCCACATCAGACCGATATTGTTGGCGATCAGCGCGAGATTCATCCCGAACATCATGACCTGGTACATCGCATGATAGAATCGCAGATAGGCCGGCGTGAGGCGGCCGGTATCGAGTTCGTGCGTGATGTAGCTGGCGCTGAAGACGCTGGTTGTGAAGCCGACAAAACTGTTCAGTACAATGAACACGATGTTCAGATCGTCGAGCAGCAGGTAATTGTCCGTATGCGCCGGGATGAAGAAGAGCGAGACGCCGGCGGCCAGCGTCATCAGGCTCGCGAACATGTTGATGCGCGACGACAGGCGATAACCTGGAACAAGCGCAAGAACGGCTGCGGCGCCCGCGGGAATTGCGAAGATCAGGATCAGGGACACGGACAGGTTCACGGCCGCTCCCCCCGGAACTGGTCCAGCACCTGCACATCCACCGTGTCAAAGCGCTCACGGATGCGGAACAGGAATATCCCGATCACGATAAAGGCGATCAGGATGGAGAAGGCGACGCTGATTTCCACCACCAGCGGCATGCCTCTTGCGCCGGTTGCGGCGAGAATCAGTCCGTTTTCCAGCGACATGAATCCGACCACCTGACCGACCGCATTGCGCCGCGATACCATCATCAAAAGGCCCAGCAGCAGCACGGAAAGGGCGAAGGCGAGATCTTCGCGCGCCAGCGGCGTGGCCTCTGGCGTGGCCCGAAGCATGACCACCATCGCGAGCGCGACCAGCGCCATGCCGGCGAGCATGGTGAGGCCGGTTGAGACAACCGGCTCGATTTCGCGGTGAATTCCGAGCCGAAAAATGATGCGGCGCAAAGCCATGGGGATCATCACGCCCTTGAAGCCGAGGGCGATGGCCGAAGTGATATAGAGTTGCGGTTCATCCTGCACATAAGCCTGCCAGGCCACTGAGCCGGCGAGCAGCATCGCATGCACGGCAAAGACATTGATCAGTGCCGGAAGCCGGTCCTGGTAAAGCATCATCAGGCTCACCAACACGAGCGAGCCGGCCAGCATATGGGCAATGTCAAAACCCAGATCAGGCATTGTGCCGGTGCACCATCATTTCAAAATCCGGCCAACACAAATTCGAGCAGCGCTCCCAGGAGCCCGAGCATGAACGCCGCTCCGAGAAATTCCGGCACGCGAAAGACCCGCATTTTTGCGATCGACGTTTCGAACAGCGCCAGCGCGAATGCCGCAACCGCGAGCTTCAGCAGCCAGGTTCCGATACCGATCAACCATGACAGCAAACCGCTTTGCATCGGCGCCAAACCCCACGGCGCAAAGACGCAGGCGATCAGCGAAACGTAAAGCAGCAATTTCAGCGAAGCGCTGAGTTCGATCAGGCCGAGATGGCGCCCGGAATATTCGAGCACCATCGCCTCATGCACCATCGTCAGCTCGAGGTGCGTCGCCGGATTATCGACCGGAATGCGCGCGTTCTCCGCAATTGCGACCATGATCAGCGCGACCAGCGCCAGCCCCAGCGACACGCGCAATCCGGCTTCGGTGGACAGCATGAATTCCGCGATCGTCGAAAGCTGGGTGGACCCGGCGATCAGCGCCAGCACAAAAATGATCATCATCATCGCCGGTTCGGCGAGCGAGGCGATCAGCATTTCGCGGCTGGAGCCGATACCGCCAAAACTGGTGCCGACATCCATTCCGGCGAGCGCAAGGAGGAAGCGTGCACTGCCGAGCAGCGCGATAATGGCGATAAGATCGGCGGTCCAACTGAAGGGAAGCCCGGTGGCAAAAGTGGGCACCAGCGCTGCGGCGACCCAGGTCGCGGCGAACACCAGATAGGGCACTGCGCGAAACAGCCATGAAGCATTGGCCGCGATCACTGCCTCTTTGCGCATGAGCCGCGCGAGATCGCGATAGGGCTGCAGAATGGGCGGTCCGGCGCGACGCATCAGGCGGGCCTTGACCTTGCGCACCAGCCCGGTGAGAGCCGGTGCGGCCGTGACCACCAGCAGCATCTGCACGCCCTGCAGGGAATAGTCGACAATCAGGTCCATATCGCCAGCACAAGCAGGAGCGCGACGAGTGCCAGGAATACCAGCGTCAAGTAGCGGCGGATGGTCAGAAATTGCAGGCCGTTGAGTCGCCCGGCGGTGAATTCAATACCCGCGGCAACCGGCACGTAGATTTTTTCCCAGGCGAGATCATGGATATCGACGTCGAAATGCGCCGGCGCCATATCGCCGGGGGGTGGCATGGCGACTTTTTCGCGTGCGCGGAAAACCAAAGTGCCAAACACGCGACGGATCGGCTGCGCGAAACTCCCCGCGCTGTATTGCGCCAGCGGAGTTGGGTTGGGAAATCCGCAATCCCAGATCGGGCCACGGCGTACCGCCCGTGAAGCAAGCAAGTGAATGACAGCGACCGACAGCAGCACCGATGCGGTGATGAACATGAATACCAGCAGCCCGTCATAGGAACTGCGGCTGCCGGCGATCGGCACCAGCAAGAACCAGGGAATTTCCGCTTGCGCCGGCAATCGCGAATTCAGCAGCGATTGCACCGCAGGTCCAAGCGCGTCGATCGCAAGTGCCGGAAAAAGACCGAACAGCAGGCATAGCCCGGCCCATATCAGCATCGCGGTTCGCGACCAGATATCGGTCTCGTTTGCCCGGGCCGCCGCGGGACTGCGCGCGCGTCCGAGAAAACTCACGCCAAATGCTTTCACGAAACAGGCTGCAGCCAGTGCGGCCGAGAGCGCCAGAAGCGCCCCGGTCGCCGGTACGGCCAGCCGCAATCCCCATTGCGGCAATGACGGACTTAAGAGGATCGCCTGAAAGGTCATCCATTCAGAGACAAATCCGTTCAACGGCGGCAGTGCGGAAATCGCTGCGCATCCGATAAGAAAGGCAAAGGCTGTCTGCGGCATCCGATGGATGAGTCCACCCAGGTGTTCCATATCGCGTTCGCCGGTGGCGTTCAGCACGGCCCCGCTGCCGAAGAACAGAAGGCTTTTGAACAGGGAATGATTGAAGACATGGAACAGCGCCGCGGTGAGCGACAGCGCTGCCGCGGCGCCCATCCCGTTCGCCTGAAATGCCATTGCCAGCCCGAGGCCGATGAAGATGATGCCGATATTCTCGATCGTGTGATAGGCAAGCAGCCGCTTGAGATCGTGCTCCATCAGCGCGTGAAGCACGCCGATTGCCGCGGTGATACCACCGAGCACCAGCACAACCATGCCGTGCCACCATTCGGGCGCGCCGGCGAGGTCGAAAATGATTCGGATGACCGCGTAAATCGCGACCTTCGTCATCACGCCGCTCATCAGCGCGGAAACATGGCTGGGCGCCGCCGGATGGGCGAGCGGCAGCCAAACATGCAGCGGGACGATTCCGGCTTTTGATCCCGCGCCGAGCAGCACCAGCAACAGCACGAGCCAGCCGATGGCTGCGGCCGGTGCCGTGCCGCGCATGGTTTCAAACGCGTAATTTCCCTCCGGCCCTGCCAGCAAGCCGAATGCGAGCAGCAGTGCGAGCGTGCCGAAGCTCGCCATGACGATGTACACGTAACCCGCGTGCCTGTTCGTCTCGCTGCGGTGATGAGCCATCACCAAGGCCCAGGATGTCAGCGACATGAATTCCCAGGACAGCAGGAAACTGAATGCGTCGTCGGACAGAATGACGAGATTCATTGCCGCGATGAACAGGGGATAGAAGGGCAGGACGCGGCCCGGCGCTGCCTCGTGCTTGCCATAACCAATCGCGTAGAAGCTCGCCCCTGCGGCGCCGAGATTGACAACCGCAAGAAAGACCGCGGAAAGCATGTCCTCGCGGAAATGCGCGCCGATCCAGGGTATGCCCAAAGGAAAGATTTCGCTGCTGGCCGGCGCACCCGAGAGCGCAAAAGCGATGGAACTGCCCGCCATCGTGAACGTGAGCACGAGACTTACAAGATAGATCGCCCGCCAGGCGGCCGGGCGCGCAGCTGCGATCGCGACGGCGACGGGTGCAAGCAGCAGCAGCGCCGCATTGCACAAAAGAGAAAAATCAACCGGCGTCAAGGATGGTGCTTCCCCGCTCGCGGCTCACTGCTGAGGTTGCTTGAGGCGAACGCCCCGTCCGCCGGAGGAACTCGTTGCACCCTCGGCTATCAGCTCGACACCGGCAGTATCGAGCGCGCGCACCAGCTTCATCAGAGAATCGACATTCCCGCGAATGACCCCCTGGCTCGCTTCCATCCGTTGGATGGTTGGGACGGAAAGGCCGGACAGCTCGGCGAGCGTTTTTTGATCGATACCGAGGACTGCCCTGGCGGCGCGAAGCTGCCCCGCACTAATCATGTTTTAAACATTAGTTCAGCAGTTTATTACCTAAAATCATGCATATGACGCATTTGCACCGATCTCCATGAGATCAAATGACGCACTCAGGAGGAACGAGGAGCTAGAAGCGAGGAGCGAGGAACGAGATCGCTTGAAACTTGCACGCGGGGCCCTGAAGCGGCGCTCAGACTTCCTGAATCGGTCGCTTCTAGCTTCTATTTTCTCTCTTCTTGTTCAGCCGTCGAGCAACAGTGCGTCAACCCGGTCGCCTTCGGCCGCTGCGGGGGCGCCGGGCGGGCGGATGATCAGGGCATCGGCTTGCGCGAAGATCTTCTGGGTCGAAGAATCCTGCAGGCGGAACGGAGTGGCGACGACCTGATCCAAACGCGTTTCCAGGCGCGCGCGAACATAGTCCTGCCGCTTGCCATTCGCCGGCAGTGGCGAAGCCAGAGCAGCGGAGACAATGGGTGCGCGAAATGGGCAGCCCAGCATTTTTGCAATCGCCGGGCGGATGAAGAGCTGCGCGCATACCATCGCCGAAACCGGATTGCCCGGCAGGCCGATCAGGGGCGTGTCGCCCATGCGCCCGAAGATCAGTGGTTTTCCTGGACGCATCGCGATTTTCCAGAAGTCCAGCACGAAGCCATGGCGGCCAAGTGCGGCTTGCACGAGGTCGTGGTCGCCGACAGATGCTCCACCCTGGGTGACGATCAGGTCCGCACCACTGGTCAAAGTCGGCAGTGTTTCAAATGCCTCGATTCGGTCAGACAGGATTCCGCAATCGATGGCTTCGCCACCCCAATTCCGGATCATTGCCTGAATGGCGTAAGTCGACGATGCGACGATTCCGCCGTCCTTGCGCGGCTCACCCGGCCGGCTGAGTTCGTCACCGGTTGCAAACAACGCGACCCGCGGTTTCCGCCTGAGCTGGATGACCGGCATATCGGCCGCGGCAATGACGGCGATGTCGCGCGCCGTCAGACGTTTGCCCGACTGGATCAGGACTTCGCCTGCGCGGAAATCGAGCCCTCGGGAGCGGATGTTCTCGCCGCGTTTGGGCGCCTCCGCGATTGTGATGCGATCGTCCGTCCGCTGCACATCCTCCTGGATCACCACGGCATCTGCGCCGGCGGGCATGATCCCTCCGGTGAATATGCGCACCGCCTCCATCTCAGCGACCGTCCCGCGAAACGGCTTTCCGGCGGGGGACTCGCCCTTCACCTTCAGACACGCGCCAACGGCGGCATCCACGGCGCGCACAGCATAGCCATCCATCGCCGATACATCCCCGGGCGGCTGATCGAACCCTGCCGTCACGTCTGCGGCGAGCACTCGCCTGCAGGCATCCGTCAGCGCGACATCTTCGGCCGGCAGGGTTGCGAAAGTTCCGATAATGCGCGAAATGGCTTCATCGACCGCGATCATCGCGGCCGCTTTCCGGCCAGCATCTGTTCCGGTGTAGTCCTTGCTGCTTTTGCGAGCTTTTCGATCGCCTCCGAGGAGAGCTTGCGCGAATGGCCCGAGAGATAACCGTACAACTCATTCAGCGGCACGGAAGCCGATTGCGCCCACTCGGATGGTCGCAACCCCCGTGCAACCATGAACTGGCGCAGGTTTTCCCGGCCGTCTGCAGCCGTGGCTGCCGGAGGCGCCGTGGTCTCGTGTGACAGCACGCGCGGTATCACCCTGGCCGCACTGCGCTTGCCGGAGGACTTGGGCGATTCGCGCTCTTCGGGGGACCTTTGCGGTGCCTGGTAGCTACCGCTTTTGCCGCCCGATTTCGTCAGCAGACGAACGGATTCGATCACCGCCGATTTGTCTATGGCTTTGACCATGTCGTAGATCGTCAGGGCCGCAATGGCAGCCGCGGTTAAAGCCTCCATTTCGACGCCGGTCTGGCCGGTGGTTTTGGCAGTTGAAGTGACTTGCAAAGTGCGGCCATCCGGTTGGGGCACGATTTCGATTCCGGCATGGGTGATCGCCAGAGGATGGCACAGCGGGATCAGCTCGGATGTTTTCTTCGCGCCCAAAATGCCTGCGATGCGCGCCGTCGCGATGACATCACCTTTGGGCAGCGTTCCGTCCACGACCTGTTTAAATGCATCCTCCGATATGACGACGCGGGCTTCAGCCGTTGCTGTGCGTTCGGTCGCAGCCTTGGAGGAAACATCGACCATCGATGCCTGGCCGCGTTCGTCGAGATGGGAAAGTTTGGTCATGGACGCCAATCCGCAATGAGAGCCCGGGTCGCCGCTTCGAGATCATCGAAGCGCATCAGTGCTTCGCCGATGAGATAAGCGCCGATCCCTGCCATTGCCAGTTTGCGCAAATCCGCCGGCGTGGAAAGGCCGCTTTCCGCGATCACAAGGCGGCCGGAAGGAATGAGCGGTTTCAGCTGGAGCGCGATGTCAAGGCTGGTGGCGAATGTCTTGAGGTCGCGATTGTTGATGCCGATCATTTCGGCTCCCAGATCGACCGCGCGTGCAGTTTCGGTTTCGTCGTGAACCTCGACGAGCGCGTCCATTCCCCATTCCCGCGCATTTGACATCAGCGAATGTGCGTCCTCGTCGTTGAGCATGGCGAGGATCACGAGAATGCAGTCCGCTCCGATCGCGCGCGACTGCACGACCTGGTA
>JAGWSK010000477.1 GCA_028869355.1 Alphaproteobacteria bacterium
AGTGATGAACGCCCAAAACAGCTGCGAATACCAGGTCGGCGGCCGCTCATGCGTGATCTCGTTCACCCCGAACTGATCGCGCCGCTCCTCAACCTGTTCTTCGGTCAGCCCCTGGCGGGCAGAATCCAGACGGATCAGCGCGTCACCGGCGCTGCAGTCGGCGATTTCAGCCAACCGCGGCGACAGCGCTTGCGCGGCCCGAATGGCGCGCCCGTTCGGGCGAACTCTGACTTCTTCATTCATGATCCCAGGCCGCTTTTTGCGATGAACATGACAACAGCGGCAATGGCGGACCAAAGCACGCCAGATGCGGATGCCCGCCGGCGAAACCGGCTGCGCGCGGCGTAGGTCAGCGCCGGGCGGAATTGGGGTTGCAGTGTCCCAGTGGGACGAATGAGGACAGAAAACATGCTTGCCTCCTGATTGCTCAAGCCAGTTGGCCCAAGCCCGGGAGGCAAGCGGTCGTTCAGATCAACGCGATGATGTCGAACGGATCACGGCCGCATGCGCTTCCCGAGCGGTGGAACGGTCCCTTATCGCGGCTCTGAGACAATCTGATGTCGCGATTGGCGGACCGGCTGCTAGGTCGCGGGTTCATTGGTTCCTTCGTTGCGTTGCTGATCTGCCCCCCGGCATTGCGTCGAACGCCCTGGTGGCAGTGGAGGATCGATGGAATGATCCGCCGATCCCTTGCACGATATATACCCCGAGGGGTATTGTTGCAAGTACCCCCTGGGGTATGCGCGAACAAAATGCCCGATTCGATCGAAGACAGGCAAAAACTCATCAACCGGGTCCGGCGGCTGGGCGGACAAATCGAAGCCCTGGAACGTGCGGTTGAAAACGATGCGGGCTTTACCGAGGTCGTGCGTCTGCTTGCTGCTGGCCGCGGCGCGATCAACAGCATCATGGCCGAAGTCGTCGAGGATCACATTCAGGCACATCTGCTCGGCGTCGCCGAGCGCAAGCCGACGCGTTCCGAGGCCGAAGCGTTAGAGGAATTGCTCGACGTTCTGCGCAGCTACATAAAATGAAGCGGTAACGCCACTGTACTCCCATGTTTAATGGGGGTAGCCTTGAAAGCGCGAATGCCGGGGAAGGCAAACAGGACTGTTCGGCGATGAAAATCCGCGCGATGAAAGCATCCTTTCAGCTCGGCGGCGCAGTGGCCGCTGTGCTCGCCCTATGTTCGTCGGCGCCAGCCGCGCCACAAGAGGTTGATCTCAAACTGGTGCTGGCGGTCGATGTTTCGGGCAGCATCGACAACGATGAATTCACGCTGGAGCGCGAAGGCACTGCCGATGCGTTTGCGGATCCCGAGGTGCTCAAGGCCATCCGGGGCGGCTCGTTGGGGCGGATTGCAGTCGCCATGCTGGATTTTTCCAGTCCGCAATTCGACAAGGTCGTGATCGACTGGACGATCATCAAGGACAAGACCAGCGCCCAGGCGTTCGCCGAAACCATCCGCAATACCCCGCGCACGCCCGGACGGCGGACCTCGGTGAGCAGCGCGCTGGAGCTGGGATCGCTCCTGCTCGAATCCAGCGAAAAGGACATTGTCGCGACGCGACGTGTCATCGATGTCACCGGCGACGGGCCGAACAACGACGGCAACCCGATGACCGACGCGCATGACAAGACGATTGCCCAGGGAGTTGTGGTCAACGGCCTGCCGGTCATGGACGACATGGCCAATGGCTATTTTCCCGAACTCGACAAATATTATGCCGGCTGCGTGACCGGCGGACGCGGCGCCTTCGTTGTGGTTGTCAAGAGCTACAAGGATTATTCCGCCGCGATGCGGCACAAACTGATCCTGGAAATCTCCCAGAACGAGACCCTGCTTAAAGAGGCGCAGGCGCGCGCGCCAACTCGTGGTTTGCTGGTGCATACGGCAGCGACCCCGCAGCCGCCGTCGCCGAATGTGCAGGTGTTGCGCTCGGCCCCCAATGAATTCACCCAGCATTGCGACATTCAGGGCGGGTTTGGCGGCTTTGGCTTCGGCCGATTTTAAACCGGTTTGGGAGCAGACATGATCCGAAAAGCGAAAGCGGTCTGGCGTGGCGCCGGCCGCACAGGTAACGGGACACTCTCCAGCGATTCCGGAGTGCTGGCAAACACCCCCTACTCTTTCAAAACCAGATTCGAAAACGAGAAAGGCACCAACCCTGAGGAGCTGATCGCCGCGGCGCATGCCGGCTGTTTCGCGATGGCGCTGGCGTTTCAGCTGCAGGGCGCCGGATTCACGCCGACGGAACTGACGGCGGAAGCCGCCGTCAGTCTCGACCCTGAGGGACAGGGATTCCGGGTCAGCCGCTCGGCGCTCACTCTGAGCGCAAAAATACCCAATATTGATCAGAGCACATTCGATCGTCTCGCCCACGAGGCGGAAAAGAACTGTCCGATTTCCAAACTGCTCAACGCCCAGATCACACTCGACGCAAAACTCGTCTGATCAGGGGAGGATGACCCGCCGGACCGCGGCCGCCAGAACAAATCTTTACGGTCCCCATCGAGCGAGGAAAAGATCGGTTTCAGACCAAAAGACTGCTTTGCCATTTTTTGATGTGCCTGCAACCCTGCAAATTGGGTTGCGCAATCGGAGTGAAGGGGCCAAGCTTCTCAGATCGAAGGGAGTCCTCCTTGCTCGCTGGGCAGCGCGTCGCCAAGAAACGTCATCCATATCAGCGCCGGCGCAGAAGCGTTGAAAAAGGCGGCCTCGGGGAAAAGCGGACACCGGTCCTCGGCGCGATTGACGTCGGCACCAATGCCTGCCGCCTGTTGATTGCGGTGCCGGAAAAGCGCGATGGCTTTGGCGGAAAAAATGGCGTGCTGGTCCCGCGCATCATTGATTCATACACTGCCAATGTGCGCCTGGGAGAGAGCCTCGAAAGCACGGGCCAAATCACCGACGCGGCCCTCGACAGAACAATCGCGGCCCTCAAAGTCTGTGCCGCGAGATTGCGCCGCCGCGGCGTGACCCACGTCAAAGCGATTGCCACGGAGGCGTGCAGGCGCGCCGCAAACGCCCAGGATCTGGTGAAGCGCGCCGAAGCGGAAGCGGGCATATCCCTGACCATCGTCTCGCCCGAAGAGGAGGCTCACCTCGCAGCAGCCGGCTGCCTGCAGCTGATCGGCCGCGATTTCGAGGGTGCCCTGATTTTCGACATCGGCGGCGGATCGACAGAGTTGATCCTGGTTCGCCGCGAAACACCGCTGAAATTCGACATCGTCGCCTGGACCTCGGTGCCAATCGGCGTGGTCAAACTGGCCGAACGCTATGGCGGGCGGGATTTGGCGGCGCGCAGCTACGGCGCCATGCGGACAGAACTCAACCGGCTGTTCGCTGCGATGAAACCGAAGTTGGGCGCCAATCTGTTTCACCCCGAGCGCTATCATTTGCTGGGCACATCGGGGACGCTGACAACGCTTGCCGGGATAAAGCTTGGCCTGCGCCGATATGAGCGCAGCCGTATCGATGGCCAGTGGCTGATGCGTGAGGAAATCGTCAAAATCACCCAATCCATTTCGAGCCGCGATTTTGCCGGCCGGGCGGCCATACCCTGTGTCGGGACCGATCGTGCCGACCTGATCCTGCCCGGCTGCGCCATTCTTGATTCGATCATGGAAAACTGGCCTTGCAGCACATTGCGGGTCGCGGATCGCGGATTGCGCGAGGGACTGCTGATCGCCCTGCTGCGGGATTCCGAAAAGAGAATTCTCGCGCCGGCCGGCTCGCCAGATTAATGGCCTCACCACCTGCGCCGAAACGCGGATTGCGTGTCAAATTGCGTGCGAAAGGGCTGAAGGCGGGTTCGGTCCGCTGGCTGGAGCGTCAGCTCAACGATCCCTATGTCGCGCAGGCCAAAGCGCGTGGTTACCGTTCCCGCGCGGCATTCAAACTTATCGAATTGGATGACCGGTTTCATTTCCTGAAATCGGGCGCGACGGTGCTCGATCTTGGCGCCGCCCCCGGCGGCTGGAGTCAGGTTGCGCGCAGCCGCACCGGCGCCGCCGGACGGGTGATCGCGGCGGATATTCTCGACATCGAGCCGCTGGCCGGTGTCGAAGCGATGAAACTGGATCTCGCATCCGCGGATGCAATGGCAATCCTGCAGACGGTCACGCGCGGCCAAGTGGACGTCGTGCTGACGGATATGGCAGCACCGACGACGGGAAATCGTGCGACCGACCGGCTGCGCACCGCCGCTCTTTTTGAAGCCGCACTTGAAGTTGCCGAACAAGTGCTGAAAGCCCGTGGCACATTTGTCGGCAAGATTTTTCAGGGCGGCGCTGCGCCGGAACTGCTCACGCGGCTGAAGAAGGAGTTTCGCCAGGTCCGGCACGTCAAACCGGCGTCGTCACGGGCCGAATCGGTCGAGCTTTATCTTGTCGCTCTGGAGTTCCGGAACAGCGCGAAGTGAATCAAATCTGATTTGATCTCGCTTGCGCAGGAACAACCTTACTTGGCGTTCGTTCAATGCCGGCACCGGGGCGCGTTTGTCGTGCTCCCTACACGATCATCCGATTGGCAGCCTTCCCGATAGTGCAAAGCGGGAGTGCTGTGTGAGCGTCGGGCCAGGACGCTCATTCGCCGGATTTGGGCGTGGTTGGACGACCACGCCCAAATCCTATTAAGGACCAACCAGACGCGGTCTTGCTTCAGCGGGTTCCCGATGATAGGCCGTCCGCCCAATCCGGTGTGGGCTTCCCATTGGCCATTCGTGAAGCGCTGACATTCGATGATGTGTTGCTGGTCCCTGCCGCATCTGCGGTCCTCCCGGGCCAGGTCGATACAAGAACGCGGCTGACCCGCAACATCGAACTCGGCATTCCCCTGATTTCCGCCGCGATGGATACCGTCACCGAGTCCGGTCTGGCGATCGCGATGGCGCAGGCGGGCGGGATGGGCGTGATCCACCGCAATCTGTCGCCCGGAGAACAGGCCGACCATGTCCGCAGAGTGAAAAAATTCGAATCCGGAATGGTGGTCAATCCGGTGACGATCGGTCCCGGTGCAACACTGGCCGATGCGCTCTCGCTGATGGAACGCCACCACATTTCCGGTATTCCGGTGGTGGAGGGAAATGGCAAGCCGGGGAAATTGGTGGGAATTCTCACCAATCGCGACGTCCGCTTCGCCAAAGACCCCCGCCAGCCGGTTCGCGAACTGATGACCAAAGATCGTCTGGTGACGGTGCGCGAAAATGTGCCGCTGGAAGAAGCCAAGCAGCTCCTCCACCAGCACCGGATCGAAAAGCTTCTGGTGGTCAATGAAGACTATCTCTGTGTCGGCCTGATCACGGTCAAGGACATCGAAAAGGCGCAGAAATTTCCCAACGCCTGCAAGGATGAGCGCGGCCGCTTGCGGGTGGCCGCCGCAACCGGCGTCGGCGACACCGGTATCGAGCGTGCGATGGCACTTCTCGAAGCCGAATGTGATGTCATTGTCGTCGACACCGCACATGGCCATTCGCGCGGCGTCCTCGACACGATCTCGCGCATCAAGCGTGAATCGAATTACGCGCAAGTGATTGCCGGAAACATCGCGACTGCAGATGGCGCGAAGGCGCTGATCGATGCCGGCGCCGATGCCATCAAAGTCGGGATCGGTCCCGGATCGATCTGTACAACCCGGATCATTGCCGGCGTTGGTGTGCCGCAACTCACCGCGATCATGGATGCCGCAGGCGTGGCGACAAAGCAGGGCATTCCGGTCATTGCCGACGGCGGGATCAAATATTCCGGCGACCTGGCGAAAGCGATTGCCGCGGGTGCGGACTGCGCGATGATCGGGCAGCTTCTGGCCGGGACGGATGAAAGCCCGGGCGAAGTTTTCCTTTTCCAGGGCCGCTCCTACAAAGGCTATCGCGGCATGGGCAGTCTGGGCGCAATGGCGCGAGGGTCCGCGGATCGCTACTTCCAGGCCGAGGTGAAGGATACGCTGAAACTTGTGCCGGAAGGCGTCGAGGGCCAGGTGCCATATAAGGGACCAGCGGGAACGGTGGTCCATCAGATCGTCGGCGGATTGCGCGCGGCCATGGGCTATACGGGCTGTGCCAATATCGACGAATTCCACCACAGGGCTGAATTCGTCCGCATTACCAGTGCAGGCATGGGTGAAAGCCATGTGCACGGTGTTCTGGTGACCCGCGAAAGTCCGAATTATCCGCGCGCGACCTGACGGGATTCGCGTGACTCCGGCTGCACGCGAAGCTGCTGCAATCGAAATACTTGCGGCGCTGCAAAATACGGCTCAACCGGTCGACCGATTCCTGCGTGATTGGTTTCGCGCACGGCGCTACGCCGGCGCGCGCGATCGCTCAGCCGTAGCCGCGCGGATTTATGACATCTTCCGGCATCGTGCCTCCTATGCCTGGCGGATGGGCAGCGATCAGCCGCGGGCTCTCGTGATCGCAAGCCTGGTGCATGAAAAAGCCGAGCTTCCGGAGATTTTCAATGGTTCGCGCTATGGGCCTGCGGCGCTGACCGAAGTGGAATTGAACGCGCTCGCGAATCCGCCGCAGGAGCCGCCGCCACTTCGTGTGCTGGGTGAATTCCCCGACTGGCTCGAACCGGAGTTGACGCGCAGTCTCGGCAATGAGCTTCTGCCCGAGCTCCAGGCAATGCTGTCACGCGCGCCGATCGACTTGCGCGTGAACCGGTTGAAAACGAACCGCGATGTGGTTCGCCAGGAGCTGGATTCGCTGGGATTTGAAGCAAAGCCGATGAAATTCGCGCCTGATGGCATCCGGTTGAACACAGGCGCCGGACTGAACGCTCTGCAGAAAACGGACCTGTTCAACAACGGAGCTTTCGAATTCCAGGACGAGGGGTCACAAGTCCTGGCCCGTCTCGTCGAGGCAAAATCCGGCCAGCGTATTCTCGATTTTGCCGCAGGCGCCGGCGGCAAGACGTTGGCCATCGCCGCCGAGATGCAAAACCGCGGTCTGATTGATGCTTTCGATGCACAACCCGAACGAATGAAGCCAATCGCCGAACGCGCGCTGCGCGCTGGCGCAAGCATCATCCGGATAATCACAGACCATGCTTCTTTGGCGCGAGACTACGATGCGGTCCTGATCGACGCGCCATGCAGCGGTTCGGGTACCTGGCGCAGAAATCCGGACGCGAAATGGCGGTTGACACCTCAGTCGCTCGGCAAACTGCACCAGGTTCAGGCGGAAGTTCTCGATCAAGCCGCGGCTTGCGTCAGGCCCGGCGGAAGGCTGATTTACGCCACTTGTTCGTTCCTTCGTTCTGAAAACGAAGAT
>JAGWSK010000478.1 GCA_028869355.1 Alphaproteobacteria bacterium
AAGGCGGCGATTCGCTTCGTATCCATGAGATGCGAGAGGAAATCCCGAAATTCGTCCGTGCGCTGCTGCGGCGCCAGGGAGGCGTCGTTCAGGATGGCGTAGCCCTTGTCGATGTTCTGCTGGACGAAGGCGGCCTCGGAGGTGGCGGCATCAGCCGGCGCCGCCTGCAGCATGCCCGTCCAACCGGCGAGCATGCCTATAGCGGCCGCTTGCAATCCCGAACGGATTGGATTTTGGGAGCCGCTGAAGCGCATGGGGTTCGTTCCGGTAATCTCGCAGCCAAATTGGCAAAGTCCCGCAACGGCGATAAGGCCGATTCACCGGAATGAGATATGCGGGATTCCTGAAGAATTCATTTCGCTGGGCGTCTTGCGGCCGCGCCGTAAATCGGCGGGCCAGCGCGGCGTGGGAGGGGGAATCGCCGGTGCCGGCCCGCCGTGCGGGCGACGTACCGCCCAAAGGTTCTAAAAAAATCTCTCCGCCTTGGTTGCGATAAAGCAGTGACAATATGCGACTCGTTACATGAACGTAGTCTGAACTGCGTGATGTCATGCTGCCCCAGTTGTCGCAAAACTAACCAGGCGAAAAAATGATTTGATCATCGCGGCAAAATCGAGTCGCCACCGCTGGCTGGGATGACGCCGGGCTATTTCCAAACACAACAGGCTTGCTTACAAAAGGCTGAAACATGACCGGCTGCTCGGGGCCGAATCTCCACCGAATTCGCCCATTCCACCAATGTGGCGGAGAACTGAAGCAAGCGCTTGGAAGTAAAGGCACAGCCGCCGCAAGATTGCGTGCGGCGGCGGCTTGTTTGCACACTGAACCTTCAGGTTTCACGGCCCGGCCATTGCGTTTCGACGTTGTGCCGCGGCCAGTTTAGGCGATAGCATCCCGGCGGTTAGAGCTCTTTTCCTCTCCCCTTGAGGGCCTTGAGGGAGAGGGATGCAGCGCCCCGACCAGTGCGGCTTTGCCGCACTGGCGGAATCAAAAAATCTCGCGCGAAACGCGCGGGGGCTTACGAAGTAAGGGCGCATTGGCGCTGCTGGGTGAGGGGACTTGGAAGCAAGAGGAGTAAACCTCGTGCCGGGAATTTCGCGAATCTGTTTGACCATCGGTATCGCCTGCGCCGCGGGAGCATTTCTCACCACGGCCTCGGCGCAGAACAATTTCCTCAACGACGGCAACATCGCCGCGTTGGCGAAGGATGTCTCTATCCGCGATCTCGCGCCCGATACCATGACGTCCTGGGTGCCGGACCGGCCTACGGGCGACGATTTTCTTCCGCCCACGGACGGCAGTCCCGGCCCTGTGATGTCGCCGCAAAACCGGCCCTACGTCCCGAATGGCGGCGGGCGTCAGCCGACATATCGCATTGCGGACACCAACAATCCCATTCTCAAACCCTGGGCGATTGAGCAGATGGAAAAGGCCAATGCCGAGGTGCGCGCCGGCAAGGTGCCGTTTATTGTCCGCGAGCGCTGTTGGCCTGCCGGCGTTCCAGGTTTTACGGTGTACACACGCGTGCAGCCGATCCACTTCTATGAAGGCAAGCACGAGATCACGATCGTCAACGAGCTGAACACGCAGATCCGGCACGTCTATATGGACGTCCCGCACTCGAAAAACCCGGGACACACCTGGTACGGCGAATCGGTCGGCCATTACGAAGGTGACGAACTCGTCGTCGACACGATCGGACTCAATGACAAGACTTTTGTCGACAATTACCGCACGCCGCATACGGACAAAATCCATGTTATTGAACGGTTCAAGCTGATCGAAGGCGGCAATATCCTTCAGGCAACGGTCAGGGTGGAGGACCCGGGTGCGTTCAATATGCCCTGGACGGGTGTGCAGCGCTGGAAGCGAATCGCGCGGCCGCTTGAGGAATATCTCTGCGAAGAGAGCAACGCCGGTTTCTATAATTATGATGTGGCGCCGATCCCAACCGCTCTGAAAGCCGACTTCTAGACCTCCAACCCGCCGCGGAGGACGGTTTGATGTCAGCAAATCACACCGTGGGTGCCGCATCCCTGTCGCTCGTCACGCTGCTCTGCGTGGCATCCGCTGATGGCCTGTCCGCTGCCGGCGCGATTCCCGATTTCGCGCCCGACAACCGCACCGCCTGGTTTCCCGATCGGCCGGCCGGCGACGACTTTCTGCCTCCTGAGTCAGGTCCCGGTCCGGTCGTCGCGGATTCCACCCATCCGTACACGCCCAATGATGAGGGGCGGAATACCGGGATCCAGCCGACCTATCGCATTGCTGACCTGACGAATCCCATTCTCAAGCCGTGGGCCGCCGCCCAGATGAAAAAAGCCAATGACGAAGTTCTGGCCGGTGGTGTGCCCTTTGTCGCGCGGGAGCGCTGCTGGCCTGCCGGTGTCCCTGGTTTCGACATCATGCGGCGCGTTGCGCCGGTCTGGGTCGTTCAGTCGCCCAAAGAGGTGCTGCTGATCTGGCCGAGCGATCAGCAGGTCCGGCATGTCTATCTCAACGTCCCGCATTCCCGAAACCTGAAGCCATCCTGGTACGGAGAATCCGTCGGGCATTATGAAGCCGGCGAACTCGTCGTGGATACCGTCGGCCTGAATGACAAGAGCTTCATTGACAATTACCGCACGCCGCACACGACGCAGCTTCATGTGGTGGAACGCTTCAGCCTGATCGGCGGCGGCAAGACGCTGCAAGTGCAGATCGAAGTGGAAGATCCCGGCGCATTCAACACAAGCTGGCGGGCGGTGCAGCGCTTCCGCCGCTGGACCGACGGAACAATGGCGCCCAGCGCCTGCGCGGAAAACAATTTCGATTATTTCACTTACCGCGTTGAGCCCATTCCGCAGTCCGCTAAAGCGGATTTTTGATGGTGATGATGCGTGCATTCGCGCTGTTCGTGCTCGGCCTCGCTTCGATGACAGCGATATCCACTGCAACGGCGTCCGATGGAGTGCCCGATTTCTCCGGCCCGTGGGGCCGCAACATGTTCAATTTTGAACCGCCGGACAGCGGAATTGGTCCGATCGTCAATCTCCGCCGGCTCGGCGCCAATGCCGGCATATCGGTCGTGGACGGAGATCCGATCCCGCTGGTCGGCGATTACATGAACCCGATCCTCAAACCCGAAGCCGCGGCCATCGTGAAACGGCATGGCGAGGAATCGCAAAACGGCCACGACATACCGGACCCCAGCAATCAGTGCGGTGTCTATTCGCCGCCATTTCTGTTTGCGATTCAGCTCGGCATGCAGCTGATCCAGCGAAAAAACGACATAGTCATTCTGTACACCCAAAACGCGCAGGTCCGGCGTGTCCGGCTGAATTCCAGCCATCCAGGCGGACTGAAACCCACGCCGATGGGGGATTCGATCGGCCACTACGAAGGCGAAACGCTGATTGTCGACACGGTCGGCATCAAGCTGGAGCCCTATACTGTGGTGGATCGTTTCGGCACGCCGCAAAGCGAAGCCATGCATGTGGTTGAGCGCTATCGCCTGATCGATGCGAAACAGGCGCAAGCGGCGTTGGACCGGCATGCCGGCGTGGTCGGCATCACAGGTCCGATTGCGCCCGATCCCCGGTATGAAAAGGCATTGCGGGTCGAGCTCACGGTCGAAGATCCGAATGTGTTCACTGCGCCATGGAATGCCAATGTCACCTACCGGCGCGTGATCCGCGGCTATAATGAAGGCGCCTGCGCGGAGAACAATGTCGACATGTTTCACAGCGGCGATCTGAAACACATGCCGGTCGCCAACTCTCCCGACTTCTAGATAGCCTTTTTTGCGCTACGCGCGGCCAGCCCCTGGAGTCGTCGCGCCTCGGCGGTTCAAGTTCTCTCTTCGGCGGTCGAACCTTCGCGCCGCTTCAAATCTCGATCGGCGACGCAGCCCTCAGTTTATGCGGCCGACCCAGGCCATGCAGAAGAAACCGACATTCTCCGCGTTCCGCACCGCCCGGTCCGATCCCTGAGCCTTCAGCCGGTTTACCCCTTCGATGCCATAGCAAGCCCCGCCATTCGTATCGTCAACGGTACCCGCCGCGTGATGCGAGAGCTCATGCAGCAGGGTCTCGATGATGCACTGGGCGTCCTGCGCCCACATAGGATTGGTGAAGCAGGAGGGGCCGATCGTCATTCGCGATCCGCCGGTGTTTATCTGAGCCGTTTCCCAGCTCTGAATGTCGGAAACGGTCGCGGTATTCAGGCCGCGCAGCACATCTCTCGATGTATAGCTCAACATCTCGGCGTTGCCGTGAGCGTAATTGGCGTCATAGTATACTTTGAACGTCAACGACGCGATCTTCGCCGACATTGCCTTGCAGGCGTCGACAAGATACTTCAGGCTTTCTTTCTCGACCGCCCCAAAATACTTGATGAACGTCGTGTCGACTTTCGAACCTTTCTGAGTGCCTTTGCCGATGTCTGTGACCAACGCCTCCAAGCCCTTGCGGGCTGCGGCATAGGCGGTGCTGATTTTCCCCAGTTCGGTCGTCGGGAAGTTGTTGAACTTCGACATCGCTTCGTTCCCCGAGAGTGGCGTTTTCACCGTGGCTAGCGGCGCGCCGAGCTTACTCGTCCGCGTCATCCTCGACAACTACGCAACCCACAAGCACGCCCAGATGCGTGCCAGCGAGCGAAGCTCGTGCGTACGAAGCAGCCCGCAGCTCCTCCGAAGAGCAGGGCGCGAAGGAGGGCGAATGGCATGCGGAAGGGGCAATGTGCGGGTCAATCCCGAGCCCAATGTCCCACACTCGCGCTTCGCGCTCGCGGGGGGGAAAGAGAAATTGAAAACGATTCCGGCCGAAACGAAGCGCTCTAATACCGATATCGTATCCCGGCGCGGAGCAGGCGCGGCGCCTCGATGCTGAGTGTCTGATCGGCGGCGCGTGAGGTTCCGATCACCGCATTGAAGACATTGTCCACCGCTCCATAAACGTCGAGTCGCGGAATGATGTGGAAACTCGCCTCCACATCGACCGTGGTCGCGGAACCGGTCGGCAGCGTGTTCAAATCATCCGACCAGCGATTTGACTCGTAGTGCAGGTCGGCTTCCAGGGTGAGAAGCGGGAGCGGATTGGCAATGATGCCGCCGGTGATGGTCCAGCGCGGCGTTTGCTGCGGCCGTTTGCCGGTGAGCCGCGGCGCCTGCGTACTGCCGAACACATGCGCGTCCATGAAGTTGAAGCCGCCGCGAACCGAGAGCAGCGAGTCGATCGCGTATTGCACGTCGCCTTCCATGCCATAGCCGCGGATATCGCCGACATTTTGCCGCTGCTGCAGTACACCACCCGCCGGCAGAAAGCCGACGCCATTGGGAAATGTACCCGGCCCATTGGCGATCGTGACCAGCGTGACGGCATCGGAAATCTGATTGTAAAAACCCGTCAAATCCCAGGTGAGCGGTCCCCGCTCCTGCCCGATACCGATTTCGGCTCCATAAAGCTTTTCCGGTTGCAGGGCTGAGTTGGCTTCCAGATAGGAATTGCCTGCCCGGAACGATCGGTAGAGCTCATTCAGCGACGGCGAACGAAATCCCTCATAAGCTGCGGACCGGATGAAGAAGCCGTAGTCCAGTTCGCGGCGCACTCCGGCGCGCGCGGTTGGAATACTGACGCTCGAATTGAGCGTGAGATTGTTCAGTGTGACCGCTCCGGTCGCAAGCGAACGCTCGGTCGTGTGGCCGTCGTAATTGCGCGACTCATCAATGCGTGCGCCCAGTGTGAACAGCCAGTCATCGATTCGGCTGGCGCCTTCGGCATAGATACCGGCGATCAGTTGCCGTCCGCCGGTAAAGCGGCTCGATTGAAAATTGCCGTTGGAAAAGCTGAACAATTCGCGCGATTGGCCATCATAAAGTCGAGCATCCGTACCCAGCTCCCAATCGAGCCAGGAGAAACTGCCGCGAACCGCGGCATTCGCGCCCCATCCCAGCGCCGGCACCGCATACTGATCGCCGACCGGAAAAGTCGAAGCACGGTTGGGGCCGATGCCAACCGTGAAATTGCTCATGTTCGTATCGCGAAACCAGGTCTGCACACGCCATCCCAATTCGCCAGGCAGTTCGGCATGGGCAATGGTGATGCTGCCGCTGGTGCCGTTGGCGGTCGAACTGGCGCCTGCAAGTCCGGTGAGCTGCTTTTGATCGTAATAACCCACTCGCGCGGTTATCTGCGTGCCGGGTGTGATCTCGATGCCGGCATGAACGGATTCGTTGCTCGCCTGCAGCGCCAGCGGCGTGTCGGCGGCGCCGCGCTGCGACGCCACCAGCGGTATCCAGCCGCTGCTGTCGAGGTACATCGCGCTCGCGCCGATACTCACATTGTCGTACTGGTCGCTTCCGGCGCCGGCGACGCGGCCCTCTTTGACCTGGCCGATCTCGCCATCCAGCACTGCGCTGTTGCCCGCCCTTTCGGTGAGCGCGATAACGCCGGTCAGTGCGCCCGCGCCATACGGTCCGGCGCCCGCGCCTTTGACGATTTCGGCGCCGGCAATGTCTTCCGCCGGCAGCGATGTCCAAATCACCCATTGTCCGAACGGATCATTCTGCGGCACGCCATCGAGCGTGACGAGCGCGCGTCCGGCGCCCGATGCGCCGATCGAACGGAGTGATACTGCCTGTGCGGTGGGATTGGCCGAAAGGCTGCTGTTGCGGTGAAACAGCGACAGCCCCGGCACCTGCTCGAGCGCCGTATCGAGCTGGGGTGTTACCTCCAATTGCTGATCGCTCACGATGGTTGTCGAGTACGCGGCGTTGCCGACGGGATCGGGTGGGCGAGCGCTGATCACCACTTGTTCCGGGATGGTCTCCTGCGCCATTGCCGGTGCGAAAGTCGCAGCGCTGACTGCGAGTGCTGCCGCAGCTCCCCGATATCCAGGTGCCCGAAGCCGGGTGTATTCCATTTGCGATTCCCCCTGCACGAGATTGTGACAATTTTGCCCGGCGGCGCCAGTGCTATTTGCGCCGCGGCGCTACCCCGCGGGTGGGATTCCGAATTAATTTCAGTCGATGCCGGGAAAGCTGGTCCGCATGCCACGTCCCATTGCGGGAATTGATGCGAATGAATTGGAAGACGGCGATTGCAGCCACCATGCCGGTGGTTGCAGCCGGTGGAAGCCGGCGCTGAGCGCACACTCCGTTACCGGAATATCGCCGAGGAAATCAGGGCACGAGTCGCCGACGGGGCAAGCGAGACCGTCCGCAAACTGATCCTGAAACTTGCCGACGATTACGACATGATGGCCGAAGAGATTGAGCGGCGAATCGAAAATCGGGCAAATGAGAGTTCCGAATAAGCCAAGTCGCGCCGTAGCGCTGCACTTTTCTATACCGGCTGACTCGGCGCAGCGGTGAGCTTATTCGTGCGATGCGGCGCGCGGGTCGAAAACGATCGCGCGCGCCACCGATTGCAGATTTCCGGTCAGTGCTGCCACGCTGCCATTGTGGTGTTCGAGAAATTCTCCGAAGTCGGCCCGCTCCGCCAGCGCCAGCCAGATGCCGCCGAAACGCATGTCGCAGATTGCCAGCCGGCCATCGCTGCGCTTGCGCACCTCGAAACTCACGCGGGAATGTGGGCCGTTCGGGTCGGACGGATCGATGAAATCCGCATTGACCGTCGCATCATCCGGCGCCCGCCTGACTGAGCCAGTAACCGTGAAGGCTTCACCGCGATAGCGGTTCAGCCACGCCGAATAGACGACGACAGCGTGCTCCATATAGGTGCTTTCGAATTTTTTGAGCTCGACGGCGTTCGATTTGCCGGCGTAGAATCCGAGCGTGAACAACGCGATCCGCTGCATGTCAGTGGCCGACAATACGAAATCGCGGAATTTCATCCGCCGCTGCTCTTCGGTCAGGGTTTGATCGGTAAGGATCGCGTAGCCTACCTTCAACCGTTGTTCTACGAAGGCTTCCGCGGGATCGCGCGCGGTCGTGGCGGCCGGGGTGGCGGCAGCCGCCCCGCTTATCAGCAGGAAGACCGCACTGATGAGCATTCGAACCGGCCGGCCGCTGGAGAAAATGGTCGCTTTGCGGTTCCCGGCCGGCATGACGTCAGTACCCCGGCGCGTAGTTGTACGGTGGCGGCGGGTAGTAATAACCCCGCGCA
>JAGWSK010000479.1 GCA_028869355.1 Alphaproteobacteria bacterium
GAGCTCGCCATCATCGAGATTGAACTCCCGTTGCGCGAACAACGCGTTCTGCTCAAAGTGGTCGCCGTTGTCCGGCCACTCGCGATATTTATTCAGACAACGGATAATATGTTTCGTTGACCGCCAAACGGGTCCTGAGTCGTCGGACGCATCGGCCAGTCGGCGGCCCGTGAAATAGACCGCATAGTCCGCCAGAACTGGCTCCGCCTGCTCGGCGAGGGCGCCAATGGCGCACCGCCGCGCGTAAAAACACATTTGCCGCCGTTCTGTCTCGCTGAAAAACCGGCCGCCTTCCATTTTTTTTCCCGGCTCAGAAATCATGACTATGTCACAACCATGTCATAACATAAGCATGAATATGGCATGATTT
Source organism: Alphaproteobacteria bacterium (assembly GCA_028869355.1). Taxonomy (GTDB): domain Bacteria; phylum Pseudomonadota; class Alphaproteobacteria; order Micropepsales; family Micropepsaceae; genus CAIYRG01. The sequence continues at coordinate 371 of JAGWSK010000479.1, forward strand.
AAACCTTGTCAACGAGAACGAAAAGTGCTCGTAGTTGGGGCCGAGGCGAGGAGGTTCAGATGCCCGCTGCTTGGCAGTACGAAAGCGAGAAACAAAGAGCGGAAATGGAAGAACAGCTGACGGCAAGAAATTGCTGGAAGAAGCTAAAGCTCGTTCGAGACATATCTGGGCTCTCGCGGAAGCAGCTGGCAAAGCTCGTCGGAGTATCGGAGAGCACGATTGTCCGACTGGAAACTCAAAAAACTCTGCCCACAGATGAATTTATTAATCGCCTTAGAGCGCTATGCCTCATCGGACATGCCAAATATTCCAAAATGACTAAGGCGGAAAAGGAGCACCTTTCCGATCTGTTCGGCACAGTCGGCGGTGCGGTTTCCGGCGTAGGAGGCGCTATCGGCGCGGTGTCAGCAAGCGGTGTTGCAGGACTTTCAGCAGCCGGAATCACTTCAGGCCTGGCCGCCCTTGGCGGCGGCACTATGCTGATGGGTATAGGTGTCGTCGCAGCGCTGCCGCTGGCAACCGGCTTGGCGGGCTACGGACTGGTACAAGGGATCAAGCACGTCTGCGAGGCCAATAATCTAAAATGCGTCAAACTCGACGACAGATTTGAATTGCAAGTTGCCTCAGAGCCTGAAATGCGTCCGACAGCGATGAACTCAGACTAGGGCAGTTGAGGTGTCCACGCGGATCGCTACCGTGCATCCCGGACATCGTTTAGCCGACACTCAAGGCCTCACATGAACGACGACTACGAAATTCCTGCGGAGTTCGACGCGTCGTTGCAGCGGCGCGGGTTTCGGCAGTCGACTCGAAACCCGCTTGAGTTCACGCACCGCGACGACAAGTCGGATGAGATCGATTATAGCGTTATTTTGAGCCAAACCCACTGGCAAAAACCAGAATGGCAGGAGTGGCGCCGGCAAATTCTGGAATACACCGGTGCCATTATTGCGTGCGGGTTCACGTGTGCCGCCCTTGAATCAGAGCTTAAGAATTGTGGTCTTTGACGCGCGAGGCGAGCCGACCACGCGAGATGCGGGTGACCATGAGCGCGTCCAGGGCGATGCCGCCGCGGCGGCGCAGTAAAAACGGGTTTACGTCCACGGATTCAATTCTGTCGCCGGCATCCATCGCCAGGCGCGACAGCGACAGCAGCGCGCGCACCAGCGCTCTCCGATCCAGCGCAGGGCTGCCGCGGTAACCGGCGATCAGTTTCGCCACGCGCAGGCGCAAAATCATCGGTTCGGCCGCGGCTTCGTCCAGCGGGAGCGCTCCGAAGGCGACATCGCGCTCCAGCTCCAGCGCGGTGCCGCCGGCGCCGCACATGATCACCATTCCCATTTCCGGATCGCGGTGCAGGCCAAGGGCCAGTTCGATACCGTCACTGACCTGTTTGGCGACCAATACGCCGTCGGGTGAAATCCGGTGCGCTTTGGCCGCTTTCATAACTTTCCGGAATGCGGTGCGAAGCTGCTGTAGATTTTCAATGCCAAGGACAACGCCGCCCGCTTCGGATTTGTGCGGAAGGTCGTCTGCGACGGCCTTCATCACGACGGGAAATCCGATGCGCCTGGCAGCACGAAGGGCTTCGGCTTCGCTCTGCACAAAAGACTCTTCCGGGCCGCGGATGCCATAGAGCCGCAGCACCGTCTTCGAAACGAATTCGTTGCGCGCGCCTTTTTTGCCGGCCAGCATGGCAGTCAGGCGGTTCTTCGCATATTTGGTTGGCGACGCCGGCGGAGCGCCAATCGGGCGCGCTTGGGCAAAAGCGATGAGCGATGAAACCGTCTGCAGCGCTTTTGCTGTCTCCTGCAGGAATGCCAGGTTTGGCAATTCGGCGCGCAATGTCCGGCTGTAATCCGTCAGCCCGTGCGAGATCATGCTGAAAAACGCGATCGGTTTGCCTGCGTACCCTGCGATTTTATTCACAGCGCGGAGATTGGATTCTTTGCGTTCCGTACCGGCTGCGCGCGGCAATTCCTCCTGCAACAGCAGCAAACCCACTCCGGGGTCGGCCAGCATGATGTTGATCGCGCTTAAGTAAGCATCCTGGCTGGTCAGCGCCGCAAAGCCCGCATCCAGCGGATTGCCGACAACCGTGCCCGTGGTCATCAACTCGCCCAATTGTTTCCGCGTCGCGCGCGCGAGCGGCGCGAATGTTACGCCATGGGCTTCGGCCGCATCCAGAAGCATGCCGCGCAGGCCGCCGGAAAAGGTAACGGCGCCGATGGACGAAACGCGCGGCGGCGCCACATGGGCAAGAAATTCGATGATTTCGACGGCGGCATCGAGATTGACGGCGCGCATCACACCGGCCGGTCTCGTCACCGCGTCGAATGCTTCCATCGCGCCGGCGAGCCGGCCGGTATGGGCGAGCGCCGCGGCACGCCCATCCTTCGACGCGCCAAGCTTGACGACAACAACCGGAATGCCGGCGGCCCTGGCCTGATTGCACGCCGCCAGGAAGCGCGCTGCGTCGTGCACCGACTCCAAATATGACGCGATGACCTTCACGCCCGGCTGATGCGCGAAATATTCGATGTAATCCGCCGTGGTCAGTCCGGCTTCGTTGCCCGACGTGATCGCCCAGCCGCAATCCACGCCGCGTTCTTCGAGGCTGCGCTTGATCGCCATCGCGATGCCGCCGGACTGACCGATCACCGCAACGGGCCCCGCGGCCAGCCGCTGCGGCCGGTCGTCCGGCATGGTCATCAGGCGCGCCCGCGCGTTCAGATTTCCGAGACAGTTCGGGCCGGAAATGGCAAGTCCGGTTTCGTCGAGCACGCGCCGCAACTGCGCCGCCGCTTCCGATGCGGCCGGATTCTCCGCTTCGTCGAAACCCGACGTCATCACCGTCGCGCTGCGCGCGCCGAAGCGCGCCGCTTCGGCCAGAGTTGCGGGCACAGCATGGGCCGGAATCAACACCACGAGGTGGTCGGGCGGCTCGGGCAATTCGGCAAAGCTGCGATAGCAGCGCGTATCCCAAACCGCGTCGCGCGACGGGTTATACGGATAAATCGCGCCGGGATATTCGTAGCGCGCAAGATTGCGCCACACCCGCTGCGCCCAGTTGCCCGGCCGGTCGCTCGCGCCTAGGATCACGATGTTGCGCGGATTGAGCAGCGCCGCGACTTTGGCGCGAGAGTCATTAGAGTGATCAAGGTTTTTCAACGCGCTCCCCTCATCCAGCAGCGCCAGTGCGCGCGTAGCTTCGCTACGCGCGGGCGCTGCGTCCTTCTCCCTCAAGGGGAGAAGCGAATCACCGGAATATCTCGTCATAGACCTGCTTCCAGTGCGGCATCTTCGCGGCGGTTTCCTCGGGCGAGAAAAAGCGCGAGCGGAATTTGCCGCCCTCCGGTTTCAGTTCTGGATCGAGCGCAGAAATCTGGGGATCGGCCGGCAGATAATAGGCTTGCTGATAGACCTTCTGGCCCGCCGGCGAGACGAGGAAATCCTCGAACAGTTTTGCGGCATTGGGATGCGGCGCGGCTTTGGGAATCGACACCACCGACAGGACACCGGTCGCGGGCTGCATCCGAATCCATTTCACCGGAGCGCCCTTTTTGGCGCTGATCACCGCATGATGATTGAAAATCTGCAGCGCGATCGCATATTCGCCGGCAATCACCTGATCGAGAATCTGCCGGGCGGAAACATCGGAACCGGCAATGTTCTGTTTGCGCAAGGCGCGCAGGTAATCCATCCCTCCGGCTTCGCCCATCTGGTCCAGAACGGTCCCGATGAAGCCGACCGCCGCTGACGACGACAGGCTCACGCCCCACAGCATCTTGCCGCGAAATCGGGGATCGAGCAGCGCCTGATAAGTCTTCGGCTCCGAGCCCGGCGAAATAAGCTTCGTGTTGTAGGCCGGTGTCAGCACGTAAATATTGGTCGAGACCCAGTAACCCTCGGGATCGCGATACACGGAGGGTCAGGATTTCACCGTGTCCGGAATGTATTTCAGGACGTAGCCGTCTTTTTTCAGCGGCACGACAGTCACCGTGCCGTCGAACACATCCGACTGATTCTTCCCGGCCCGGTTCTCGTTGAGAATCTTGATCGCCGCCGTGGTCGCATTGGTGCGTGACAGCGTGACGCGAATGCCGGGATAAAGCTTTTCGAACGCAGCCGCCGCGGGCCGGGCAAACTGATCGACAATCTGGGTTGTGTACCAGACAACCGAGCCTTCGCGTTTGGCCGCGGCGATGAGCGCCGGATCTTCGGCCTGCGCCGGAGTGCACAAAAGGGACATCGCCACAATAAGCGCCAGCGCGCGATGAAATTTGCTCAGGTCAAATCCGCCTCCCCCTTGAGGGGAGGCACGCACTTTGCAGTTCGCAAAGTGCGGGTGGGGGACGTCTTCGCGATTACCCCCACCCGAAATTTGCTCCGCACCCGCACGCGGCGCTCTGCGCCGCGGCAGATCGTTTGAATAGGACGCGCTTTCGGCGCGTCCGGGCGACCTCCCCACAAGGTGGAGGTAGAGCCATTGATTCGACGCATTCTGCTCTACCTGGCGCATCACCAGCGCGAACTTCCGCCCTGCCGCCATTCGCCCGCACCATCGACATTCTCATCGAGGGCTTGCGGATCCTCGAGAGTCGTATCCTGGCCACGCACCGGGTCGTCGATTGCCTGTTTCAGGCTGCGCGCCAGTTTCCATTCCGACGAAGGGCGCACGTAGCCATCGCGCCCGACCCGGTCGAGTCCCCAATAGATTTCCAGCCGGTGACCGTCGGGATCGCGAAATTCGACCGCGATCTGAACGCCGGCGCGGCGGCGGCCCTCGAAATCGATGGTGACCCCGTGCCTCTTCAGGTGGTTGCGCGCACGCACCACCTCGTCGAGCGTCGCGACTTCGAACGCAATATGGTTCAGTTCGATATTGGGCGATGACGCGGTCATCGAGCCGACAAGCGCCACGCCGTGATGGTCCTCATTGAAGCGCATGAAGACCATTCCGCCCGGCACCATTTCGTCGGGATAGATGTCGGAAATCTCGAAACCCAGCACCCCGGTATAAAAGCGCACCGACCGGTCCATGTCGGAGCAGTTCAGCACGACATGGCCGAGTTTCGTGATGGCGAATGGCAGTTCTTTGGGCTTCCGGTATTGCCCTATTGCCGCTACGTCTATCGGCATTCCTGA
>JAGWSK010000480.1 GCA_028869355.1 Alphaproteobacteria bacterium
ACGTGACGCACCCAATTGTTGCGCTGCCACAGCATCAAGACTTCTTTCGGCGTCTGGATGAAGTAGAGCGGTTCGAGAAACAGGTCCTGTCCCGGAACACCCCCCGGCCAACAGCGCGATTGCGCAACGAAATGCAATTTTCTTTTGCCGGTGAGCAGTTCATCGTTCGCTTCCTGCATCTGCCTGGCGGCCCAGGGCTTCAGAATCGGATCGTGCGTGTCGGCGATGGCAACGGTGAAGTCGCCGCCGCGGAATAGCCGGCCATTCTGGATCTGACTGTTATAGGGATAGCGGGGATCGGTTTTGATCGGCCCGTGTCCGGAACCAGGCGGCGGATCGAGAATGTAATCCCAGAAATTGATCGCCCATGCCATGCCATCGCCGCCGAGTTTCGGCACGGCGCTGTTGCCGGAGTCGCCATAGGCAAAACCGGTGCACCCGATGAGGACACAAACTGCAAGCGCTGCCTGACTGCGTTTTGACATCGGCAATCTCCCTGCCGGATCACTTCACCCAATCATAGAGCGGCTTACCCTTGTCGACCGTATGCACCGTGAACAGAATGAGGTTGCCCGGTCCGACGACCTTGAATCCGCCGTGCGGCACATCACGCAAATTGAGGATCGGCGCGCCGGTCGGCAACAGTGTCGGCGCCTGACCGGGGTTCTGAATCATCGCGCCCTGCACCACGTAACCTGTTTCAACGCCGTGATGGATATGGCGCGCCAAAACTTCGCCGGGCTTGTATTCGCTGATCGAACTGATCACCTCCATGCCGGGTGCGCCCGACAGGTCCACGCGCTTCAACTCCTTGCGCTGCGGTGAATCCTGCGAATGGCCTGCAATCGGCGCGGCCAGCGCCAGTGACAAAATCGCTGCGAGTGGTGTCCATTTCATGCGTGTTGCCTCCCGTTGATTGCAATCAGAAATCCTGCCGATTCGCCTGCGGGATCGGCTCATGGGGTTTGTCCCAATCTATACCGGGATGGGCTTTGGCACTACCGCGGTGGCGGGGATCAGTAACCGACGGGTCTCATTCCGGCGACCCGCCTTCGCGCCGAGGCGCTACGGCGCGGTTGCCTGCATCCGATTTTAATGTCCGACCGGTCGCATTCCGGCAAACGGCGCAATATCGCTCATGTCGGATATCAGGCTGCGGATATCGGTCGTCGGGCTGCGTGTGGCAAACTGATCGAGGCTGGTCAGCGTCGCCTGCCCCTGCCCGGCATTGCGCATGCTGCAGGCCTGGACACCGTCGGAATAGACCGTCCACAGCGTCTCTTTGAGCGAACGGCCATCATAGACGATCCTGAGATCGCGCTTTTCCCACAGCGAAATCATGTCCGACAGATCATGGCGCAGAGTCGCCAGGGTATTTTGCGCGTGAATCATTGATTCCGGCGTCTGCTCACGCGCGTCGCGGCAGATCGAAACCATGCTGGCCTTCATTTCATAGACCGGATTGAAGGCGAAGCCGCCATTCGACATTGATGCCCGAGCATATTCGAACAGGCCGAGCGGAATGCCGTTATAGAGGAATTGCGCGCCCGGACCGTCGGCATTGGCGTCGGGAATATTGCCGCGATATTGCTCCAGCGAATAATCCGCAATCTCCGCATTGGCCGCGAGAACCACGGTGCCGCCGATGTAATAACCATCCCCGGTGCGCGCGGCGCCGGCCAGTTTGAGCGGGCGGAAATTCTTGAAGCCGCCGCCAAGTTCCGCCGGGCTTTGGCCGAATTGCAGACCGTAGGCGCTGCGCGACACATGCTCGTCCGGGTAGGCGTCCATGTAGAGTATGCGGCCGTCCGGCGCGATATCGTACACGAGACCGACATGCCCATTGATGTCGTAAATCGCAGTACCCGGACGAATTGAGCCGGGCTGGATTTTCGGCGAATAGAAATCCTGTTCGAACGGTGTTTCGTCGACCGGATTCATCCGGTAGGTCGCGGTCCAAACCTGATCGTGCAGCAGCTTCAGCAGCGGCACTGTGGCGATGCCATCGCCCGTGTCGATGACGTCATGCCGCGCAAGAGCCTCGTTGGAGGTCTTCGTGAAACGAAGGTCATCGCCGTCTCCACGAATCCTGCTGACATAGGAGAATGGCAGGCCATTTTTCGCGGCGTAATAGGCACGCAGCATGTAAACCCATTTCGCGCAGTCGGCGTGGAATTCAAACGAGCCGGGATCGCTTTCGTGATAAATATTGGCGGCGCTGCGCATGCAGGCGATTGTTGTCGTGCAGCCGCTTCGCGCGATGGCCGCGACGAATTCGCCAAAGCCTTTTTCATCCGCCGCTGTCCATTCGGTTTTGGTGATGCGCCATGGCTCTGTCTGGGCACTCGCTCCCGTGGCTGCAGCAAAAGACACCGCCAAACCCAATATCAGCGACAGATGCACTACGAATACTCCAGGCAAAAGGCGCGAAAATCTAACCGATGCCGCTGCTTTCCGCCACGACCGCAAAGTGGAAAAATCCAATTGGATCATCTGGATAGCGTAAGCGTCGCAGTTGCCGCGAACATGGCCGGAGTGCAGCCGTTGTTGCGCCCGGCCCGATGAGAAACGGAGCACGGTTTGACGATTCGGAATTACCGCAAACATTCTCGCCTGGGTGCGCACATCCATTGCCGTCACCGCGTTCGGCTTCCTGATCGAACGTTTCGATCTCTTCCTCGAGTTCGTCTTCGGATCGGCATGGATCATGTTCCACCTGAACCACAATTTGATGCCCATGAACCGGCTTTTGGAAATGCAGCGCTGACCACAAGCTGCCCTGATCTGCATAAGTGAACTTTCATCTCCGATTCGGTCGGCGTTTATCTTGCCGCACTATGCTCGACAGCGGCCCGCTGCGCCCGCCCCCCAGAGTATGGTGTAGCGGCCCCAGGGCCACAGAAGCCCCCCTTCTGTGGCCCGCTTCTCTCGAACGGCAAACATTGGTTGTGCATCGAACTCGCGCAGCTAAATCCGGCCGCCGTGAATGTCGCGAATCGGTTATTCTCTCGTGCAAGCGGCCAGTCCGCGGGGACTATCGCCGCTCAAGTGAGCTGGAGAAGGTAGTGATGAGTTTGGACAACCTGGCTGAGCAAATCCGCAAACGCGCATATGAGATCTGGGAAGGCGAAGGGCGTCCGCACGGCCGCGCCATGGAGCACTGGTCCCGGGCCGAAACGGAAGTCCACCCACGCTTGCAGTTGGTGGCCCTGAACAGTCCATTACCGGCAGCAAAGAAGCCGGCGCGCAAGAAAACGCAAAAGCCGCCCGCCAAAAAATAAACTCGCTATTCCTTAGGTCCGAAAGCGAGCAGCACGTTTCCAGGTGCGCCGCCAAACCGCGGATAGCCGGAATTCGCATACACCATTCCGCCCGCGACGACGGGGCCGGCGCCGTCCAGTGAGCCGCCATGGGCGGCGGCGCCATTGACGGTGGAGAACGGCTTTTCAGTATCAAAATCCCACAGCAGATGCCCGTCTGCGGTGGCAAAGGCGCGGATTTGCCCGTCCATCGATCCCGAAAACACGGCGCCTGGAATCACCGTGACCGCGCCGGGTTGACCCGGACTGCATCCGGGACGGGGCGGCGCACAAGCTGTGGGTGGCGCGAACCACAGTTTCTTGCCGCTTGCGAGATCGAGCGCAGTCAGCCCTCCGCCCTTGTTCGGATCCAGCGCGGAATTCCCAATCGGTCCGGCCGGATGCGATGCATCTGCACCTGAGCCGGCAGCCGGCGGCAGCCGCACTACGTCGGATACCGCGGCGTAGAGTGCATGGCCATCACTCGCCATGCCCCACTGCACGCCGCCATTGGCGCTGCCCTTCCCCACCCGCGTCTGCCACAGCGGTTTTCCCTGCTGCTCCGGATCGAACGCGTAAACCATTCCCGATTTCTGGCCCGCGATCAGAAGATCATGCCCGTTCGCCAGGTGAACCAGAATCGCCGATGAACCGAAGTCGAAGTCCGGGCCGTTATCGGCAGGGCAGTTCACCGCTTTTGCTCCGCAGGCGGAGTTATACACATCGGCCGATGTCATCTGGTGCGACCAGACAATGTGTCCGGTTTTGATATCCAGAGCCATCACCGCGTCGCTGGTGGATGTGGCCGGATGCGAATAGTTGTCGCCGGTCGTGATGTAGAGCAAACCACGCGCCGCATCGACAGTCGGCCGCGACCAGACGCCGGCGCCGGAAGGACCAAAGGTCGGCGTGCCCGCCGCGGTCTGCCCCGTGCGCTTCGGCTTATCGACGAGATAGGTCTTCCACAGCACTTCGCCATTACGGGCGCGAAACGCCGTGATGCTGCCGCGAAACGTGCAGCACGGATATTCCGGATCGAGCGACCGGGTTTCTTCCCATGATGCCGCCGGAACAAAAACAACCCCGTCATGCTCGGCGGGAGTGCCGGTCAGGCGCGTGGCCTCGTGTTCTTCGGGCCGCTTGCGCCAGATTTGCTTTCCGGTTTTCGCATCGACGGCGTGGGTCCAGCCATTCTGGTCGCTGAATACGAGGATGGTCCGGCCGCCGTCACTCGCCACCGCCATACCGCTGCGGACGGGACCACTGGCCTGATACAGCCAATGAATACAGCCGGTCCTGTCGTCCAGCGCCTGCACCACACCTCCGGCACTGCCGGTGAAAAGCGTATCCCGGACGATCGCAGGTGCGCCAAATGCCGTGACATCGCCGGGAAATGCGTAGGCCCATTTGAGTTCGAGCTTTGGCACCTGAGCGGCATTTAGCGCGGCGCTGCCGGCATTCTGGAATCGCGCATTCGATGCATCCGGGCTCCAGCCCGCCCAGCTATCACCGGCAGGTCCGGCCATGATCGGATGGTCTTGCTTGCAGAAGGCGCTCGCAGGCGGCGGAGGATCATCGGCGCCATGGCCGAGAAATTGCGCCACCGCTTCGCGTTCCTCGCGGCGGATCGGATAGGCGATCGACATCATGGCGCCAAAGTCGAGCGTCTTGAGGATATGCGCGGGCGAAAGCTTCATCAGCGCCGCACGCGCCGGAATGCGTGCTTCGGTTTGATCGTGACATGAAGCGCAATATTTTCCGTACACCGCCTCGCCCGCCGGCGCCGCGGCATGGGCGCTGGTCAGACTCGCTGCACCGATGAGCACCGCTATGAGACGGCCCGTTGCTCTTGCGGTCATGGACAAGCTCCAGCTCAATTTTGTCCAGTATAGGTTGCAGGGAGCCATAGCACACGTGATCTTTGCCTGCGGACCTGTTACGCTGGTGCAAGTGCCGGGAGGGAGAACCGAATGAAAACCATGCTGTTTGCCGCTTTGCTATTTGCTTCGGCATTGATTGGACAGGGGGCGAGCGCGCAGCCGGCGCCGTTCAATGCGACCGGCGTGACCATGGGCCATTGGCATCTGATTTCGAAAGATGTGGAGGCCAACAAGAAACTTTTTCTCGCCATGGGGGCCAAGCTGTACATGCCCGGGGGCCAGCCGCTGATTGCGTTTCCCGGTCTCTATATCAATCTCAATCTCGGCATGGAAAAAGGCGATGGCGGCACAGTCGGCACCGTCGTGAACCATGTCGGCTTTGTCGTCGATGATGTTCAGAAGCGTACCGCCGAATGGAAAGCGAAAGGCGTACCGGTCCTGCCCGGAACCAATGGCCGCAAGGACCAGGCATTCGTCGTGACACCGGATGGCGTGCGTATTGAAATTCTCGAAGACAAGACCCAGACGGTGCCGATCAGGAATGACCACGTCCATTTCTTCCTGCCTGCGGCAGAAATTCCGAAAGCCGTGGCGTGGTATGTGAAGACGTTTGGCGGTAAGCCGGGCACGCGCAATAACGCACCGGTCGTCGATCTGCCCGGCGTGCAATTGCGCTTCAATAAAGCCGATGCACCGCAGGCCGCCACCCGCCATCACATCCTCGATCACATCGGCTTCGACGTGCGCGACCACGCTGCCTTCGTGAGCAAGATCACGGCCGAAGGCGTCAAGCTCGACGAACCGGCGCGCACCGTGCCGAATGGCAGCAAGATCACCTACATCACCGATCCGTGGGGCACGCGCATTGAGATCATTCAGCGCGCGCCGCTCGGTCCACAGGTGCAGTGATTAGATAAACGCTCTGTCAGAGCGGACTATCATCAAAACACTCCGCCCGCCCAGCAGCGCAAATGCGCTCGCTTCCCCCGGATCGCGCTGCGCGCGTCCGGGGCTTCGGCGAGCTGTCCCCTCCCCGAAATCGCGTTCCGCGATTTCGACCCTCCCTCAGGGGGAGGGTTGAATCCGCGTCAAAACAGCCGGTCGAGCAGACTCTGAAAGATGCTCAGGACGTCACCGTTATGCGATCCCGGTTTCGGTGTTTCCACCGTGTCCGGCTGCAGGGGGGGAGGCTCCGCCTCGGCAAACAAGGTTAGCCCCACCAATTCTCGCGGGGGATGCCCGCGCTCGGCCCGCTGCATATAGGTTTTGAAGATACGCGATGGCAGGCCGCCACCGGTCGCCTTCTTCATTGGCGAACCATTGTCATTCCCAACCCATACGCCGGTCACGTAATCCGCCGTAAAGCCGACGAACCACGCATCGCGGTAGTCCTGGGAGGTCCCGGTCTTTCCCGCCACATCGTAGCCGGGCAGCGCCGCCGACGTGCCTGTACCATCCTTGACGGTGCCCTGCATCATCTGCGTCATGAATGCATCATTTTCCGGCGTCATGACCCGGACAGGATCGCCGCCATCATGCTGGTACAAAGTCCTTCCGCTTGCCGTCCGTACACGAACGATCGCATATGGCGTTGTGTGGTAGCCGCCATTGGCGAAAGGAACATAAGCCTCGGTCAGCTCCAGAGGGGTGACTTCCGATGTACCCAGGGCCAGCGAAGGGACGGGATTAAGCTGTGCTGCAACACCCAGCCGGTGAGCAATGCTTGCGACTTCGCCGGCTCCCACTTCACTGGTGAGTTGCACGGCCGCGGAATTCGACGAATGCGCCAACGCGCGCGCCAGCGTAATCGAACCCTCATATTCACCTTCATAGTTTCCCGGGTGCCAATTGCCGATGGCTACCGGGCCGTCCTCAACTTCGTCGGTCGGGCGGTGACCGTGTTCGAGCGCCGCGAGATAGACGAAAGGTTTGAACGCAGAGCCGGGCTGGCGTTTGGCGTCCACCGCGCGGTCGAATTCGCTTTCGTCATACGACGTTCCGCCCACCAGCGCGCGCACGGCGCCATCCTCGCTGACCGAAACCAGCGCAGCTTCGGACGCATTCAGTTTGCGGCCGTCCCGGGTAAGGCCGCCGATGACCGCATTTTCGGCATTACGCTGCAGATCCAGATCGAGCGTGGTCTCGACGATCAGTCTTTCGTTCGCCGACGGCACGAGGCTCGGCACTTGAGAGATCACGTAATCGACGAAATATCCCGCGCCCGGCGTGGCGAAGCTGTGCGCGAATTTGGGCCGCACTTTTTCCGCCTTGATGCGCCCGGCGCGGTCGATGAACTGCGACTCCTCCATTGCCGCAAGCACCACCGAGGAGCGGGCCAGCGCTGCCTGGGGTGAGTTTTGCGGATTGTAGCGGGACGGTGCTTTGACAATACCTGCGAGAACCGCGGCCTCAGGCAGCGTCAGTTGTTGCGCCGGTTTATTAAAATAGCGCTCGGACGCGGCCTCGATGCCATAAACGCCGGCGCCGAAATAAACCCGGTTGAGATAGAAGGTGAGGATCTGATCCTTGCTGTAGCGGGTCTCAAGAAGGACCGCGAGAATCGCCTCCTCGATCTTGCGCCGGAAGGTGCGATCAGGGGTCAAAAACAGATTTTTCGCCAGTTGCTGCGTCAGCGTCGATCCGCCCTGGACATATTCGCCATGGGTTGCATCGACAAAAGCCGCCCGGATCAGGCCGATCGGATCGATCCCGAAATGGCTCCGGAACCGGCGGTCCTCAATCGCAATGAAGGCATTTCCGACATAGGCGGGAAGCTGGCCCACCGGAATCGAAGCGCCTTGCGTCAACCCCCGCCGCGCGATCATCCGCCCTTTGGCGTCAACCACGGTAATGTCTTTGGCCGGCTGATAAACAAACACCGTTTCGGTGCTCGGCAGTTCCGATATCCAATAGGAAAACGTGCCGACGATAACCACGGCGACCCACAGTCCGCCGACGATCAGCGCGATGCGAAGACGGGTTCGGGATTTGGACAGATGTGAGTCGGCGTGTTCGCTGGCCGGGTCATCGCCATACTGTCCCGGTTCAGGATGATTGGTCAGACCGGCCATCTACGCCAGTGCTTCTGAAGCTGCACCGCAGCCCTTACGTGACTTCCGTGGCAAGAAAACGGCATGCACCCCCCGCCAGCCATTCACCTCTGAGCTAATCCCGTGGCCGGATCAGGGATTCAGCCGATAGCCGCCGCTTTCGGTGACCAGCAATTGCGCGCGCGATGGATCCTTCTCGATCTTCTGGCGCAGGCGGTAGATATGCGTCTCGAGCGTGTGGGTTGAAACCGCTGGATTATACCCCCAAACCTCGTGCAGCAGCACGTCGCGGCTGACCGTCGAACCGGCGCGCTGCAGGTATTTGAGGATATTGGTTTCCTTTTCGGTCAGCCGGATACGCTTCTGGCCCTCGACGAGTACCTTTGCCGAGGGGCGGAAGGTATAGGGGCCGATGCGGTAAATCGCCTCTTCGCTGGTGCCGTGGCTGCGCAGATGCGCCTCAACGCGCGCCATCAGGACGGCGAAGCGGAATGGTTTGGTGATATAGTCGTTGGCGCCGGCCTTCAGACCTTCGATCGTGTCGGCATCCGAATCGGAGGCCGTCAGAATGATGATCGGACAGGTCACGCCATGATCGCGGAATTCGCGGCACAGGACGCGGCCATCACCATCGGGTAGCGACACGTCCAAAATCATGAACTCATAGAGACCGTCGAGCCCCTTCTCGAGAGCTTCGCGGAAAGTCCCGGCTTCGACGGGCTCGAAATTGCCCTCGGTTGCGAATTGCTCGGCGAGCGAGGCGCGCAGCATCTCATCGTCGTCTACGAGAAGGACGCGCTTCACACTTGGCATTGGAACATCTCCTCATGCAGGCGCGTCGTGTTAATGCGCCAAACTCTATCCCGTTTCCCATCCAAAGGTGTATGTCCTCAAAGAGATTGGAAAAACCCGGCAAAATTGTGCCCGATCTATCCCTGGAACAGCTGATTTCGCCAACTCACCGCGTAGAACGCGCGGCGGGCGAATTTCGTCGAGGGGCACCGGTTTTTATCCTCGGGAAATCAGGCTTGGCGAGCTTGGCCGCGGCAGCAGAAACTGTCGGTCGAGAGGCATTCGAGTCGCTGCGCAGCAGCGCCGGCGCAGGTTCCCTCCTGATTACCCACGCCCGCGCCGCAACCCTCAAAATTCCCCTCTACACTGAGGGCGTCATAGCCCTGCCGCTGAACGCGGCAAACGATTTGGAGCATGTTCGCGCGGTTGCGGATCCTGCAACCGATCTCGATCACCCGCTAAAAGGCCCTTTCCAGGTCGAGCGCAAGCAGCCCGATGTGACCGCTGTTGCCGCCGTCCGGCTGGCCAAACTCGCAGGTCTCCTGCCGGCGGCGATTTGGTTTACACTGGAAACATCCCGTGGCGAGCCGGACATCACCGGCGGAGCGATTACAGAGGTCGCGGCGGAAGACATACTCGAATATCCGGAGACAACGGCCGAAAGCCTGCAACTGGTGGTCCGGGCGAGAGTGCCACTCAAGGGCGCCGAAGCGGCCGAGCTGGTGGCGTTCCGCCCTGCCAATGGCGGACCGGAACATTACGCCATCCTGATTGGCGACAAAGCCGGTGCGGCGCTCGCCCCGCCTGGGCCAGTGCTGGCACGGCTGCATTCAGAATGTTTCACCGGCGATCTGCTGGCTTCGCTGAGATGCGACTGCGGCGATCAGTTGCGGGGCGCGATCAAGGCCATTTCTGCAAGCGGCGGCGGAGTTCTGCTCTATCTCGCGCAGGAGGGACGCGGCATCGGACTGATGAATAAGCTGCGGGCCTACCGGCTGCAGGACGAA
>JAGWSK010000050.1 GCA_028869355.1 Alphaproteobacteria bacterium
CGCCGGGCAGGGTGCGATAGGGAATCGCGTCGCCATCAACATCGAGATAGCGGCCGAATGTCTTGCCGGCTTCGAGTTCTTCGGCGGTCATGATCTTGCCGCGGTCATAGGCGCGCGAATCATCCCATGTGAGCGGCTCGCACAGCCAGTCATTCATGCCGATGTCGAGGTCTTCCATGACGAAGATCGGCGTCTGCAGCCGCTCCGCGAGATCGAATGACAGCGCCGCCATCTCGAACAGCTCGCGCGGATCCTGCGGGAACAGCATTACGTGTTTGGTGTCGCCGTGGCTGGCATAGGCGCAGAGCAGGATGTCAGCCTGCTGCGTGCGTGTCGGCATGCCGGTCGAGGGACCGCCGCGCTGGACGTCGAAAATCACCGCGGGAATTTCGGCAAAATAGGCCAGCCCAAAGAATTCCTGCATCAGCGATATGCCGGGGCCGGATGTCGCGGTGAAGGAGCGCGCACCGTTCCAGCCCGCGCCGATCACAACGCCGATGGCGGCGATTTCGTCCTCCGCCTGCACGATGGCAAAGCGGTTCTTCTTCGTCTCCGGATCGACGCGGAGTTTGCGGCACCATTTCGAAAAGGCTTCCGCCAGCGAAGTCGAAGGCGTGATCGGATACCAGGCCGCGACCGTCGCGCCGCTGTAGACGCAGCCCAGTGCCGCTGCATCATTGCCGCCGATCAGGATCTTGTTTCCCACCGCATCCGATTTCGCCACTTTCAGGCCGCACAACCCGGCAAGATGCTCTTTTGCATATTCGTAGCCCATCGACAGGGCCTTGATATTGGAATCGAGCAGCGCCTGCTTGGAGCCGTATTGTTGGCGGACCAGCTTTTCGACGGTGGCCATTTCGATGTCGAGAATCGCGGACAGTGCGCCGACATAGATGATGTTCTTGAACAACTGGCGCTGCCGCGGATCGGTGTAGGTGCGGTTGACGATTTCGGTCAGCGGCATGCCGATGACATTCACGTCGCTGCGGAATTTCGATTCCGGCATCGGCTTGGACGAATCGTAGAACAGATAGCCACCGGGGTCGATCGAGGCGATATCCTTGTCCCAGGTCTGCGGATTCATGGCGATCATCAGGTCGCAACCGCCGCGACGGCCGATCCAGCCGGCCGCCGAGACCCGCACTTCGAACCAGGTGGGCAGGCCCTGGATGTTGGACGGGAAAATATTGCGCGTGGAGATCGGCACGCCCATGCGCATGATCGCTTTGGCGAACAATTCGTTCGCCGACGCCGATCCCGAACCGTTCACATTCGCAAATTTGACGACGAAATCGTTGACCGCGCGGATCGGTTTAGACATGGCAGCC
>JAGWSK010000481.1 GCA_028869355.1 Alphaproteobacteria bacterium
AAGCGCCACGCCGGCTGAAGTGTGGCGACATTGGCCGGCGTGATCTGATCGAGCGGGCTGTACCGGTTGCCGCTCTCATTATAGTTGCTGGCCCGCCAATCAGTGGCGCCCGATGGACTCTGCGCGCCGCTGCTGCCGGACAACGCTGCCGCAATCGCCACGCCCAAAGCCAGTCTTGAAGTGAGTGTCGCCATGGTCCCGCTCCCGCGTCGTGCCGCCAGATGGTAGTCCACCGATGCGCGGCGCTCCACTTGTAATCCGCGGCGGGTTTTAGATTCGTTTTTTTTTGTTAGGCCGGTGGCCGGTCCCCTCCCCGAAATCGCCGGCGCGATTTCGACCCTCCCTCAAGGGGAGGGTTGAGAAGTGGTGATGATCATGCTTTTGATCAGGTCACTGACCGAAGCCGCACGATCCAGGCTCCAGACCGATTCCGAAATGCGCTCGATTTGTCCGGCTTTCAGGATCGATTTGGCATTGCGCTGAAATTTCGCCTCGGCGTCTTCGCGCTGCATTGGGCGGCCGGAGAATCCCGGCAGGTCATCGACACGCTCGGTGATCACGCGTCCATCATCGAGTGTCGCCGTCACGCTGTTCGGTTGCCGCGGAGCCATTGCCGTCAACGCGGAATCTTCGTGCACCGTAATCAGTCTCAGCAGCGCCGCAGCCTTCGGATCGCGCAAGGCGCCGGGTGAGTAGCTCGCCGGGGTGATCGTGCGGTCCAGCATCGCCCGTGCGACGATGTAAGGCAGGCTGTGATCGGCGGTCTCGGATGTCCTGGGCGCCCAGCGCTCCGGCGTGCTTCCGGCCATCAGCCAGCCCATATGCGTCGATTTCACTTCGATGCTGCGGATGCGCGACAGATCGCCCACAGCGCCGGCGACTTTGGCAGCGGCCGGAATCGCGGTCTGTGTCTGCGCCTGCGCGGGATAAGACTTGATGAAGCAATCATGGATGCGGAAGCGTCTGCCACGGCCTCCGAAAGTCTTCGTATCGATCTTAAGCGGACCGGAGACCTGTTTGAAAAATCCCGCCGCGCCTTCGAAAATCGGCGACGGCCCGGTGATCCCCGCGCGGGCAAGCTGCACGGCGAAAATGGCATTGCGCGCGGCCTCGGGACCAGCGAGTCCCTTCCAGTTCGAGAGCGTGCCCAGCCGCGTCTGGTCCATGGCCACATGTCCGCTGAGCGCCAGGTTGACGGCTTCCGCCAGTTGCGGCGGCGACAGCTTCATCAACCTGCCGGCGGCGAGTGCGCCGGAAATCAGCGCGTAATTGGGATGATCCCAGCCGTGGTCGTCGAGTGCGCCTGCGTCGAGAAAGCGGCACTCGATTTCATAGGCAAGCAACATTGCGAGCAGGAATTCGGCACCGGACGCGTTCGCGGCCTGTGCGGCTGCAAGGCAGCACGCGATATTGTCGCTGGGATGGGCATTCTGGCGCCCGACATAGAAATCGTTGATGTCGTCGGCGCGAATGCCGGCGCCATTGGCGAATGCCGCCCATTCCAGACTGGCCTGGCGGCCGGTGCCGATGATGGTTGCGGCGTTGCCGCCGTTCGCCAAAGCGAGCTCGCGCACGGCGCGGACCGTTGGTTCCTCAAAGGCTGCAATGCCGCAGCCGAGCGAGTCCAGGAGGTGCACCTTTGCGCGCTCGACTGTGGCCGCATCGAGATCGGCAAGGCTGGCGGAAAAAACATAATCGGCAAGGCGCTGCGCCAGCGGTGCCTCGCCGGTGGCGGATTTGCCTGTGGCCGGAGCGGCCCCTGCCGATGCCGGAGCGACGGCGAGACCGGCAAACAGGCCGAGCAGAACGCGTCGATTCACGATATTGTCCCTCATCATGCGCCCCTCCGGAACGGCACTTTGTACCAAAGCCATATTCGTATCGATTTCCGAAATCGCGCAAGACCGGGTTGGTTTCCGCCAGCCCAGACTTCAGCCGTCGGCCGGTTAACAAGCCTTCACGAAACGGGTTTTACTGCCGGATCGTAGAATGCGCCGGCAAATCCTGTTCGGGCATGGCTGGGTTGGCAGCTCACCGCGCCCATGCGCGGCAGAAGCCAAATCGATTTCAAATTGCCCCGACGCGCCGCCACGAGTTGTCATCATACGGCTGATGACTGGATCTCCTCTCGGCATCGTGCGCGAGGATCTCCCATTCGGCTGCAACATCCAGCAGCTGTGAGCGCTGCTCTCCGCCTCGCATACTCTCGGCGATCGATCGACACTCGGCCGCGTACTGACGATATCGCGCAGATTTGCTCATCACTCGTTGAACCTCAAAGGAATGGGCGCCCGATGCAAGCAGCGCCCATCAAGGCAAACGGGGAATACGGAGGTCCGCGCTTACAGACCTCCAACGCCGATGGTCTGTGAGTTTTGGCCGGATGTACACTGAAAGTTAGAATCATAGTTAATTTTGATGTTCACCCGGCAATGGCAGTGAAGCTCGCCTTAACCATCTCTGCTGCGTTGCCGCTTTACCGGCCGGTGGCAGCCATCAGGTGAGCAGGGTAACGGTCCCCCTCGATCCTGATCGTGGATGCAGCCTCCTGGATTGTTGTGAGGTCCCGCTGCGTCAGCT
>JAGWSK010000482.1 GCA_028869355.1 Alphaproteobacteria bacterium
CTTCGGCAAACCTGTTTCGGCGAATCTTTTCGTTCGCGGGCCCGGTGCGCCTCGGCGTTCCATTGGCCGCGGCCGCAGCAGGAATCGCCCTCGGAATCGGGATCACCAACTGGTTCAGCGGCGGAGCGATAATGGAAAACGCCCATGGCGCGCTGGTTGCACGCGGCGAACTCGCGGCTGCGCTGTCCACCCAATTGGCGGCAGATCAACCACGGGAGCGCGCGTTGCGTGTCGCAGTGTCATTCGTCAATCGCGCCGGAAATTTCTGCCGCAGTTTCCAGACTTCCGATGCAAGTAATGCGATGGCGGGGATCGCCTGCAGGGAACAGGGTGAATGGCGGATCGTCGCCAGCGCCGCAACCCAGCCC
The DNA here is from genome assembly GCA_028869355.1 of Alphaproteobacteria bacterium. Lineage (GTDB taxonomy): Bacteria > Pseudomonadota > Alphaproteobacteria > Micropepsales > Micropepsaceae > CAIYRG01. The sequence continues at coordinate 369 of JAGWSK010000482.1, forward strand.
CTGGGTCCGGACCAATTCCGCCAGGCCGAGGCCGGCATACCGGAAAACCTGCGCCAGGCGATCAGCAATATGATTTCCGGTCAGCCGCTGAATGCCGCCGCCGAACGCGCTGCACGCGCCCGCAACTGGAACAACCAGTAAAAGATATTTCACGCTGAGGCGCGGAGCGGACTGCGGTCTCCGCGCCCGCACGCGGCGCTTTGCGCCGCGGCAGAATCAAAAAATGAGGCGCGCAAGGCGCGCCGGGGCGTCTCCGCGTGAGAATTTTTGTGCAAAAAATTCCACCGCCCTACGGAAGAAATCCTCAGACGTTCCGTTGTCGGAGCATACAGGCCAAACGGCCGATGCTTGCAGCAACAACCAGGGAGCCAGTCATGAATCGCAAACATCTTCTCGCGACAGCTATTTTTGCCGGCCTGCTCGCTATTCCTTCCACCAGCTTCGCCGTCGGGCTCGGTGGATTCGGCGGAGCCATGGGCGGATTCGGATCGAACGTGGGGCCGCGCAGTTTCGGCGGCGGATTTGGCGGCGGCTTCGGTGGAGGTTTCGAGGGCCAAATGATGCATTCGACAGCGCCCCAAAGTGCTGCCCACTCGGCCCGCAATACGGCCAACACCACGACCAATGAGTCGCACAATCAGGCGCGCAACGCGAAACAGTCAACGGCCAACGCGACCAACAGTGCCGGGCAGTCGGCTGCCAACACCGGCAACAGCGCCGCACAGTCCACAGCCAGCACGGCCGCAAATTCCGGCGCGAACGCGAACGCATCACAACCGCCGGGGATGCTTGCGACGAGCGCGGCAACCGGTGGCAGCGCGGGCGGAAATTATTCCGTACCCGGAGCCAATGCAGGTGTCATGGGCAACGGCGGCGCGTCTGGCGGCGCTTCCGCCAGCCGGTCTTCCGGCGTATCCGCAAATGCTTCCGCAGACGGCGGCGCGGGCGCCTTTGCCGCCACCAACTGAGTGAGATGACGTGCACGGCCGCTGCGATCGATCAATCGCAGCGGCCCCTTTACGCCGCTTGCCTCACGCGTGAGGAGCGCGCAGTGTTACCGGCCGTCACCGATACATCCGCAGCGAATCGGGCGTAGCCTGCAATCCATACGTAGCACATTGCCGGCACAAGCAATGCGAGTCTCAGGCCCACTTGATCGGCCGCTGCGCCGGTCATCAGGGGCACAATTGCGCCTCCGACGATTGCCAGGCATATGATGCCGGACGCCTGCGCGGTTCGCTCGCCAAGCCCGTCGACCGCCAGAGCGAAAATCGTGGGAAACATGATCGAATTGAACAGACCAACGCCCAGAATCGTCGCAGCCGCAAGCACGCCGGAAGAGAAACTTGAAACCGTCGTCAAAACAAACGCGCAGCACGCGCACAGCATCAGAACGCGCGCCGGATCTGCTCTTCGCATCACGCCTGCGCCGGCAAACCGGCCGACCATCGCCAGCCCCCAATAAACCGACACCAGCGAGCCCGCCAATTGTGCGGCCGCGGCCAATGTTCCGCGCAGCATGAGATAATTGGTCAGGCTGCTGCCGATTGATACTTCCGCACCGACATACAGGAATATTGAAACCGCACCGAACATCAGGCGCGGATTGCGCAACAGCGCCAACTTCCCGTGAACGCCGACGGAAGGCGCTGTCTGCCGGACCCAATGTCTTACGCTCCAGCAAATGATCGCCATCACGACAAGTACGGCGGCAATGATGAGGAACGGAAGCTGAAAAACCTGAGCCTGTTGACGGCGCGCGATGACAAGCGCCTGGGCGGACAATTTGGTCGCGTCGGGGATCGCAAGACCATTGGACAGAATGAACGCTGCGCCGAAAATCGGGCCGACCGTTGTCGCTAGTGAATTGAACGCCTGGGCAAGCGTCAAACGGCTTGCTGCGCGGGCCGGATCACCGGCGCCGGTCGCCAGCGGATTGGCCGCGACCTGGACAATGGTTACGCCCGACGCAAGAATGAACAGCGCACCGAGAAAACCCGGATAAACGCCTGCTTCTGCAGCGGGAGCAAACAACAGGCACCCAAGCGCCATGAGCAGCAGACCAACCGCGACTCCGCGCAGATAGCCGACGCGATGGTGCAACCACGCGGCCGGAAGCGAGATCAGAAAATATGCGCCAAAGAAACAGAATTGCGTCAGCATCACCTCGGCGTATGAAAGCGCGAAAGTCGCTTTGAGCTTTGGGATGACGCTGTCCACCAAAACGGTGCAGAAACCGAACGCAAAGAACAGCGCCATCACCAGGCCGATGACCTTGCTGTTCGCTTCCTCCCGCGCAAAGGGCTGCATTTC
>JAGWSK010000483.1 GCA_028869355.1 Alphaproteobacteria bacterium
CGTTTGCGCCGGAGCGATTTTTGCGACGCGGGAAGAAGCGGGGCGAAGCGCGTATCGGGTACGGAGCGCGAGCAGAAATCGCCAGAGGCGATTTCCGCGCGACGGGGCGATCCCCGCGACGAACCCGCGGGCAAAAAGCGCCCGGCCCATGCGGGTTGCGTTCTCGCGGGCAACCGCTTTGTTGCAGCACTCGACCGATGTACCCGCATCGCCCTTCGCGCCGCGCCTTGCGAACACCGCGCGAGAACCGCAACGCAGACGATGCTACCTGGTCTCATAATGCTCTCAGCCGCCCATGCTTGAATCGCTCGCGCTGGTCCACTGGGGCACCGCCTGGCCTTTCCTGCTTGCGATTTTCGTCTTCTCTTATCTGTTGGGTTCGATTCCATTCGGGCTGATTTTTGCCTGGCTGTCCGGCGCCGGCGACATCCGCAAGATCGGTTCGGGCAATATCGGCGCCACCAATGTGCTGCGCACCGGCAAGCGCTGGGCGGCGGCCGCCACTTTGCTGGCCGATGCCGGCAAGGCACTGGTTGCGGTCGCCATGGCAGAAGCGTGGTTCGGGCTGGATGTATTTCCGGCGGTCGCGGGATTTGGCGCCTTTACCGGCCACCTCTATCCCGTGTGGTTGAATTTCAAAGGCGGCAAGGGCGTTGCCAGTTTCATCGGCATCACAATCGGCCTGACCTTGTTGGTTGGCCTTGTCACCTGTCTGACCTGGCTTGTCACTGCCCGGGCGTTTCGCACATCGTCGCTGGCAGCACTGGTTGCGGCGGCCATGACGCCGGTCTATTTCGCACTGATCGGCGAATATCTCTTTGCGCTGCTCGGCGTGGTGCTCGCAGTGTTGATCTTCTATTCGCACCGGTCAAATCTTCAGCGTCTGAGGCGCGGCGAAGAACCGAAAATCGGCAGGAAATGATCCGGATTCGTCCCTCGGACTTCGCCAGACGAGTAACGCTCGTGGCCCGAAGCACGAAGTGCGAAGGGCCATAATGGCGAAGAAAACGCTCTCGCCAGATGAGCGGCTGGCCTGGCTGCGCCTTGCGCGCACCGAAAGCATCGGGCCTTCGACTTTTGCCGCACTGCTGGCGCGCTTTCCCGACGTGCGCGAGGCGCTGGATGCCGCGCCGCGGCTGGCGCGCCGTGGCGGACGCCGCGAGCTGGAGATTGCCGCGGAAGCCGATGCGAAAGCCGAGCTCAACCGGCTGACCGATATGCGCGGCCGGATGCTGGCTTATGTCGAACCGGAATTCCCGCTGCCGCTCGCGTCACTGGACCCGCCGCCGCCGGTGATTTCGGTGATCGGCGATGTCGCGCTGTTGCGGCGTGAGATGGTCGCGGTGGTGGGCGCGCGCAATGCATCGGGCCTCGGCATCAAACTGGCGGGGCTGATTGCGGGCGATCTTTCGCGCGCGGGGCTGGTGATTGTTTCCGGCATGGCGCGCGGCATCGATCAGGCTGCCCATCGCGCCGGGCTGGAGCGCGGCACCATTGCCGTGCTCGCCGGCGGCGTCGACGTGATCTACCCACCCGAGCATCGCGAGCTGTATGACGAGATTTGCAGATGCGGTGCGATCATCTCCGAGATGCCGCTCGGCATGGCGCCGCTGCCGCGGCATTTTCCCCGGCGCAACCGCCTGATTTCGGGTCTGTCGCGCGGTGTGGTGGTGATCGAAGCGGCCGAGCGATCGGGTTCACTGATCACCGCACATTATGCGATCGAACAGGGCCGCGAAGTCTTCGCGGTGCCGGGCTCGCCGCTCGATCCGCGCGCCAAAGGCGCCAATCGCCTGATCCGCGATGGCGCGGTGCTGACCGAATCGGCCGAGGATGTGTTGAACACGCTGTCACCGGTATTAAAGCAAGGTTTCCGCGAGACCGTGCCGCGCGAATCGCCGGCGCCGCGAATCGACTCCATGATCGAGGCCGAGGCCGATCTGGTCCGGTCCGCGATCCAGGAAAAGCTTGGCGCGGCGCCGCTCGAAGTGGATGAGCTGGTGCGGCAGACCGGCGCCCCGGCCGAGGCGGTGACCACGGCCCTGCTGGAGCTGGAACTCGCAGGTCTGGTCCAGCGCCACCCCGGCAACCGCGTCTCCTGGCGCTAAGCGCTTATCGCATCGCAACTATTTCAACCCGCCCCTTGGGGGATGGAGCCGTCGCGCGGCAGCGGAGCTGCCGTGCAGGCGGAAATCGAAATTTGCTGTTGCAAATTTCGGGGCGGGGACCGGCCACCGGCCGACACACATAATAAATAGCCGTGCGCGCCGCAGCCTTTTCGCTAACCAAACCGGTATTCAGCCGCTTACGGTGAGGACTGCTCTGTGGCGATTTCAAAGTCTCATCTTTACCCGCCCCTAGGGGAGCGTTTGGGATCAAGCTTCACCCAACCTGCCGAATCGAGCCCTTTTCTTTACCCGCCCCTTGGGGGATGGAGCCGTCGCGCGGCAGCAGAGCTGACGCGCAGGCGGAAATCGAATTTGAGAACCCGAAGGGCGAGCAAATTCGGGGCGGGGAGTGCGAAAGTCCGGGCATATACAGTCCAACAGGCGTAAACCGAATTGCGGACACTCAGTGCTCCCCGCCCCGAAGCTTCTTCGCCGCATTCGCGGCTCAGAATCTTCGACCCGCCCCCAAGGGGCGGGTAAAGGGGTTGCTGAATCCAAGCCCACAAGGGTCCACTGGCCGCCAAAAGGGAGGAAAGTACAACTAAAAGTTGCACTCTCCACCACATTACCAGATTGACACCCAAGCCGCCTTGCGCCCATGGTCCGCCCCCGCGCCGGAATAGTTAACCATTCCCGGACAAACTCTCGCTTCGCAGATACGTATTCTCCGGGACCATGGCTGCAGCTTCCAGCGTCGTCGTCGTCGAATCGCCCGCCAAAGCCAAGACAATCAACAAATATCTTGGCCGGAATTACCGCGTCCTGGCGAGCTATGGCCATGTCCGCGATTTGCCGGCCAAGAACGGCTCGGTCGATCCCGATCACGATTTCAAGATGGTGTGGGAGACCGAGCCCCGGGCACAGAAGCGCCTGAAGGAGATCGCCGATGCGGTCAAAGGCGCCGACCGGTTGATCCTCGCCACCGACCCCGACCGCGAAGGCGAAGCGATTTCCTGGCATGTGCTGGAATCGCTCAAGGCGCGCCGCGCGCTGGGTAAGACCCAGGTGCAGCGGGTGGTGTTCAACGCCGTTACCAAGTCGGCGGTTCTGGACGCGATCGCCCATCCCCGCGAGATCAATGAAGAGCTGGTGGACGCCTATCTGGCCCGCCGCGCGCTGGACTATCTGGTCGGTTTCACGCTGTCGCCGGTGCTGTGGCGAAAATTGCCGGGGGCGCGTTCGGCGGGACGCGTGCAATCGGTGGCGCTGCGCCTGGTCTGCGAGCGCGAGATCGAGATCGAGAGCTTCACGCCGCAGGAATACTGGTCGGTGGAAGCGGTGTTTTCAACGCCCGACGGCCATTTCACCGCGCGGCTGGTCGAACTCGACGGCAAGAAAGTCGACAAGCTCTCGCTCGGCAATGCCGAAGCGGCGCAGCGGGCGGTGGATGCGATCCGGGCCGGGCGTTTTGCCATCACCGAAGTCGAGAAGAAGCCGGTGAAGCGCCATCCCTGGGCGCCGTTCATCACCTCGACATTGCAGCAGGAGGCGGCGCGCAAGCTGGGATTTCCGGCGGCGCGGACGATGAAACTGGCGCAGTCATTATATGAGGGCGTCAATCTCGGCGGCGACGTGACGGGTCTGATCACCTATATGCGGACCGACGGCACATCGATGGCGGGCGAAGCGATCGCCGAAAGCCGGCGCGTGATCGGCGAACTGCATGGCGACCGTTACGTGCCGGAGCACCCGCGCGTCTACACGTCCAAGGTGAAGAATGCGCAGGAAGCGCATGAGGCGATCCGGCCGACCAGTTTTGCGCGCACGCCGCAGAAGGTCGCGCGCTATCTGCAGAATGACGAAGCGCGGCTTTACGAACTGATCTGGAAGCGCGCGCTGGCAAGCCAGATGGAATCGGCCGAGCAGGAACGCACCACGGTTACTCTGGTGTCCGCCAGTGGACGCGCGGTCATGCGCGCCGTCGGCACGGTGACATTGTTCGACGGTTTCCTGAAACTGTACCAGGAAGGGCGCGACGACGACGCGAATGGTGAAAATGGCCACCTGCCGAAGCTCGCGCGCGGCGATCGTCCGAATCTGGACGATGTGAAGCAGGAGCAGCATTTCACCGAACCGCCGCCGCGCTACACCGAAGCGAGTCTGGTCAAGCGGCTGGAAGAGCTCGGCATCGGCCGGCCTTCGACCTATGCCAGCATCCTGTCGGTATTGCGCGACCGCGCCTATGTGCGGATGGACCGCAACCGCTTCGTGCCGGAGGACAAGGGCCGGATCGTCACCGCGTTCCTGACCAGCTTTTTCCGCCGTTATGTCGAATATGATTTCACCGCCGATCTGGAAGAAAAGCTCGACGAGGTTTCGGCCGGCACGCTGTCATGGAAGCAGTTGCTGCGTGATTTCTGGAAGAGTTTCCACGCCGCGACCGAAGAGACCAGGGGCCTGAAATTCGCCGAAGTGATCGATTCACTGAACGAGATTCTTGGGCCGCATATTTTTCCGGAGCGCGACGATGGCGGCGATCCGCGCGCCTGTCCGTCCTGCGGCAATGGCACGCTCAGTCTGAAGCTGAGCAAGTTCGGCGCCTTTATCGGCTGCTCGAATTATCCGGATTGCCATTACACGCGCCAATTGGGACCCGGCCAGAATGGCGCAGGCGTGGAGCCCAGGCTGCTGGGTATCGATCCCGGGACCGCTGAGGCGATCCATCTCAAGGTTGGGCGGTTCGGGCCCTATGTCCAGCGCGGCGAAACCGTCAAAGGCGAAAAGCCGGCGCGGGCCGGAATCCCGAAAAGCTTTTCGATCGAGAATATGGATCTGCCAACCGCGCTGAAGCTGTTGTCGCTGCCGCGCGAGGTGGGAATTCATCCGGAAACCGGCAAGCCGATCACCGCCGGGATTGGCCGGTTTGGGCCGTACATCGCGCATGACGGCACTTATGCATCGCTGGATTCAGCGGAGGAAGTTTTCACCGTCGGGATCAATCGCGCGGTGACGCTGCTGGCCGAGCGCAAAGCGCGCGGCCCACGGGCGCGGCGCGGCGGACAGGCGCTGAAGGAATTGGGCGCGCATCCGCAATCCGGCGTGGCGATCAAGGTAATGAAAGGGCGTTACGGGCCCTATGTCAGCGACGGCAAGCTGAACGCAACGATCCCCAGGGATCAGGCTCCGGAATCGGTGACCATGGAAGAAGCGGTGGCCCTCCTCGCCGCCCGCGCCGAAAAGACCGGCAAAAAACCCGCCCGCGCCAAAAAACCCCCCGCCTCCGCCGACGGAAAGAAGCCGGCCGCGAAATCGCGCAAACGCACGAAAAAATCCGAACCCACCAGCGCCTCTTAACCCGCCCCTTGGGGGCGGGTCGATCCTCCGTAGCTCCGCAGGAGCGAAGGAGGATCGGGGCGGGGACCAGCCTCCGCTCCTTCGGAGCTACGGCATGGCGCGCCGGCCACCGGCCGCCGCACA
>JAGWSK010000484.1 GCA_028869355.1 Alphaproteobacteria bacterium
ACCATCTGCTGGTGCGTTTTGACCCTTTGCTGCTGCGGGCGGATCAGGAGGAAGTAAAAGATGCCAAACAGCAAAACGAGAGGCACAAGGGTTGAGACCAGTGGGTCGTTCAAGTTCATCTGGATTGGCTTTTTTGAGGAATATCCGCGGAGGAACGGCGGAATATAGCCGTGGCTGTCGCCTTTGCAACCGCAGCCAAGTTCGTTTACGGGACGGAAGTGATGATCGAAGATATCGCGCGGATTGAGGCCATACTTGAGCGCATTGCGCGCGCATTGGAGCATGCTCCGGGCATTTCGGCCGGCGATCAGCTGGCCGAGCCGGGCGGTGCGGACGGCTTCGTTTGGGAGCCGGAAGCGCAGCAATTACTGCCGGTTGGCGCCATCCCGGCGCTTCCGCTCTCGCTGCTCAAGGGGATTGACCGGGCACAGGAAATCCTCCTTGAAAATACCCGCCGGTTTGCCGCCGGCCTGCCGGCCAACAATGCCCTGTTATGGGGCGCTCGTGGCATGGGCAAGAGCTCGCTGGTCAAGGCGGTCCACGCGGAAGTCAACCGCAGCCGGCCGGCGCATGAACGTATCGCGCTGATCGAAATTCACCGCGAGGATATCGCCACCCTGCCCGTTTTGCTGCGGCAATTGCGGCCGATCGGCCGGCGCTTTCTTTTGTTCTGCGATGATCTTTCGTTTGACCGTGAAGACACCAGCTACAAGTCGCTGAAGGCGGCACTCGAGGGCGGCATTGAAGGACGGCCGGCCAATGTCCTGCTTTATGCCACGTCAAACCGCCGGCACATGATGCCGCGCGACATGATGGAAAATGAACGCTCGACGGCGATCAATCCGTCCGAAGCCGTCGAGGAGAAGGTATCGCTTTCCGACCGGTTCGGACTGTGGCTTGGGTTCCACCATTGCGGGCAGGATGAATTTCTCGCGATGGTGTCCGCCTATGCGCAGCATTATCGGCTGAAAATCGGCGCCGATCAGCTTCGCGAGCGCGCGATCGCCTGGGCCGCCATGCGCGGTGGACGTTCGGGACGGGTCGCGTGGCAATTCATCCAGGACCTCGCCGGCGAACTGGGCCAGAAGTTGGGGTAGCGTGACTTCCGATCAAGGCAGTCATTCCAGGTTCCTCTTTGTGCGTCACACGGTGTCTTTCACGTGCGCTTTCGTTTTCCTGGCGTGCGCCTTTTTGATGGACCGGCGCGGCGCGGCCGGCGAGTCAACATGCCCTTTGGAAGGAAGTGCAAGCTGATGATCCGCGCCTTCCCAGCGCTTTTCATCGACGAAATAAAGGGTGAAATCGAGTACTCCCCGGCCCGCCAACTCGCCGGCACTGAATCGAAGGCCGTGCCTGCCAAGCGGAAGCGGTACCGACATCCGGTCTTCGATATTGTGCCAGCCGTCAAATCCCATATGCAGCAGAAACGGTGCGGCTGCATCGATCAGCAGATCGCAACCCGCAGGTAGTGCGTCGAACGGCGCATCCCTGCGCCAGTGCCAAGTTCGCGCCCGCGCAGCTCTGCTTTGCACATGTTTTTCCACAGCGTTCAGAAGTTCGAGCGGACGTTTGACGTCGCGCGCGTGCACGAGCTTCAGAAATTCCGCATGTGCCCACACCAGAGGCATCACCGAGCCGGTTGGTTTGCCCGGACTCAGCCGGTGGTCCGGAAGAGTCGGCCCGTCCCATACCTGCTCGGGAATCAACCCGGCGCTGCCGGTCATGCGGGTCATCATTTCAAGATAGCGAACGGGATCGCGCCCCAGCATCACATCAAAATGTGCGCGTTCGGCGGTGAGCAGCGGCCAAGCCCGTCCGATCCCGGTGCCGTCATAGGCGCTTCCGTCCGGATGTTCACCGTAGCCGTCTTCGTTGTACCGGTGATATGCGACGCCGTGTGGAGTTTCGACCTTCAGCAAAGCGTCGGCAACTTTCAGGGTATCCAGGATGCGGGGGTCCTTTGGATCGCGCAGTCCAAGACGCGCGAGGTACAGAAACTCCATGCCGAGCATCGCGGTGGCGGGCAGACTCTCGGCCAATCGATTGGCGACATTCACGCGGCCGCGCAGTCCGCCGTCGGCCGCCGTTGGTCCGATGCGAACATAATATCCTTTGGCATCGTATTTTTCGGCGAGCTCACCGCCCTCGACATAGGTCCAGTCTTCAATCCGTTCATTCCAGTAATCGGCGAGGGAAAGCAGATATGCACGCTCCTCGCCATTGAACAATTCGGCCGCCACGAGCAGCGCGACAATCTCCACTGCCAGCGTGAACGGGCTGAAGCCGGAGATTTCTTCCCAGCGGTCCTGCGGACTGATCGGGCCGTTTTGAACAATAAAATTCGCGGAACGACGCATCATTCTTCCGGCCTCTTCGGTACAGGAAAGCTGACCCGCTTCGGCGAGTTTGGCCGCCAGAATAATGGGAAACCCGACCTCGTCGAGTTGGATGCCGGTCCAGAACGGTTTGCCGTCGGGGAAAAAATTCTGGAACCAACTGCCATCGGCATTTTGCGTTGCAATGAGGTAGGTGAGCATCGCTTGCGCATCGTCGATCTGCCCGACGGCGAGCAGGGCAAGCCCGGATTCCACGCAATCGCGCACCCATACGAGATGATA
>JAGWSK010000485.1 GCA_028869355.1 Alphaproteobacteria bacterium
CATCGTGCAGGGCAGGAACGAAGTCGTGATGATCAATGAGAGCTTCGCGGAAGTCCGGCACATCTACCTGGCCGGCGGTCATCACTCCGATCCCCGACGTTCCTGGTGGGGAGATTCGATCGGTCATTATGAGTTCGGCACACTGGTCGTGGACACCATCGGCTTCAACGCCAAAACCCATATCGACCGGTTCCACACGCCACACACCGCACAGCTTCACACCGTCGAGCGATTCCACCTGATCGGTGGCGGCAAGGAAATGCAGGTCGATCTGCATGTCGAAGACCCGGGCGCGTTCACCACGCCGTGGAATGCGGTGATGCGGTATCGCAAATACGAGCTGGTGGCGACGAACGCGGCGAAAACTGGTGCGAAGATCGCCGTGCTCGCGACTCCGGACGAAGGTCCCTTGATTGAGGCCGTTTGCGACAGCCGCAACGCGCTGCAGTTCGTCCCCGGCGCCTCGCTTGACGAAGCCAAAACCCCCGACTTTTGAGGAGCGAGTGGAGAGGAGCGAGCAGCGAGAGATCAACCGCTCGTTTCATTTTTCTCGCTTCTCGTTTCTCGTTCCTCTCCACTCGCTTCTCATCTGATCATGGCCAACAAATCCCTCCCCGCCGCCACAGTTCAGCACTTGCAGCAGATCCACGCCGCGCTGCTGAACCTGCACAAAGTTCTCCTCGATGACGAACGCGCCGGATATGAACGCGATCACGGCCGCATCGCGCCGGCAAAAATGCTGCAGCTGGTCATTGGCGATGCGCAATTCGCCTGGCTGCGGCGTATATCCGAACTCATCGTGCAAATCGATGAACTGACCGAATCCGCTGAGCCGGATCGGGCGTCACACGCTTCCGATTTGCTGGCGCAGATTCGCGGGCTGCTTCTGGCGCCAAATCCGGAAGATGAATTCGGCCGGAAATACACCGCCTCGCTGCAGCGCCTGCCGGACGCCGTCCTCGCCCACAAATCCGTCTCCGCGCTTCTGCCGGTGAACTGATATTGTTCGGCGGAGTTCTGGCAGCAAATTCACCTTCCCCCCAAGGGGTAATGTGAGGATTGGGAGTTTTGCGCGCTGCGCAAGCTGCTACACTCGCCACACGCCATCCCGGAGTCACCCATGACCCGCTCATCGCTTGCGCTTTCCGCCAGTTTCGCAGCTCTGCTCTGGGCCGCGCCCGCGCTCGCGCAACCGGGCACCGACATCTCAGGTCAGGTCACCGGCGCGCGCGGTCCCGAAGCGGGCGTCTGGGTGATTGCTGAAACCCGGGACCTGCCGACCAAATACGTGAAGATCGTGGTCACCGACGATTCCGGCCGGTACCTGCTGCCCGATTTGCCGAAGGCGAGTTACGACATCTGGGTGCGCGGCTATGGCCTCATCGATTCACCGAAGGTGAAATCCGCGCCCGGCAAGCAGCTTGACCTGAAAGCGGTTGCCGCCCCGACCGAAACCGCCGCCGCGCAATATTATCCGGCGGTCTATTGGTGGTCGCTGCTGAAAATCCCTGAGGCCAAACTGTTCCCCGGGAGCGGCGCGTCCGGCAACGGCATGCCGGTGAGCCTGCGCGATCAGGGCCAGTGGCTGCGCTTCCTAAAAACCGACGGCTGCAATGCCTGCCACCAGCTTGGCGACAGGGCGACGCGCGAGCTCGAACCGCAACTCGGCCATTTCGATTCCTCAGCCGCAGCGTGGGAACGGCGCATTCAGTCGGGCCAGCCCGGCGCGCTGATGGTGAACGCCATCGGCGATCTCGATCCGTCGCGCGCGCTGTCGCTGTTCGGCGACTGGACCGACCGCATCGCCAAAGGCGAATTGCCGTTCGCAAAACCGTCGCGCCCGTCAGGCATCGAACGCAACCTCGTGCTCACTTTGTGGGACTGGTCGACGCCGACATCCTACATGCATGATCTGACGTCAACGGACAAACGCAATCCGTCGCTCAATCCCGACGGCATCATTTACGGGTCGCCGGAGCTGAGTTCGGATTACGTCGCCTGGCTCGATCCGGTGAACAGCAAAACCGGGCTGATCAAGACCGAATGGCGCGACCCGAAAACCCCGACCACCAAATCGGCGCCGATCTATGCGCCGTCGCCTTACTGGGCGAACCAGCCGGTCTGGGACAGCCACAGCATCAACCACAATCCCATGATGGACGATCAGGGGCGCATCTGGCTCACCTCGCGCATCCGTCCCGCCGCCAATCCCGCCTTCTGCAAAAAAGGCTCGCATCTTCCGTCGGCGGAGAATTTCCCGCTCGATCAATCGACACGCCAGTTGCAGATGTACGATCCGAAGACGAAGAAGATCACGACCTTCGATCTCTGTTTCACCACCCATCATCTGAATTTCGACAACAACGGCGTGATCTGGTTTTCCAGCGGCAGCCCGACCGATCCGGTCATCGGCTGGTTCGACACAAAAAAATGGGATGCGACGCACGACGAGCAGGCGAGCCAGGGCTGGGCGCCGTTCATTGTCGACGTCAACGGCAACGGCAAAGTGGACGACTATGTCGAACCCAACCAGCCGGCCGATCCCAGGAAGGACAAGCGCGTGCTGCAGGGGCTGTATTCGGTCTCGGCCAACCCGGTGGATGGCAGCATCTGGGCGGTGGTGCTGGGCTTCCCCGGCACCGCGCTGCGGTTTGATCCGAAGACAAAGCTGACCGAATTCTACCAGGTGCCGTGGAATGATCCGAAGAATCCGGATTCGGGATTCAGTCCGCGCGGCGCCGATGTCACCAGCGACGGCGTGTTATGGGCGGTGTTGGCTAGCGGCCATCTTGCCAGTTTCGACCGCCGGTTGTGCAAGGGCCCGCTGACCGGACCGGTTGCCGCCAGCGGCAAAGCCTGTCCCGAAGGATGGAAGCTGCACACCATTCCCGCGCCGCAATTCAGGGGCGTGGCGATGAAGGGCGGGAGCGCCGAAGCGCCCTATTACGACTGGGTGGACCGGTTCGACACGTTGGGCCTCGGCAAGGATGTACCGATCGCGACCGGCAATCTGTCGGATGCGCTGTTCGCATATTCGGGCGGCAAATTCGTGACCCTCCGCGTCCCTTATCCGATGGGATTCTTCGCCAAGGGCATGGATGGCCGCATCGACGATGCGAAAGCCGGCTGGAAGGGCAAGGGCATCTGGGCGACATTTTCGGGCAGCGCCAGCACCCATATCGAAGGCGGCAAGGGCCAGACCCCCAAAGTCATCCACTTCCAACTGCGGCCAACTCCTACCGCGAGCTAAAAGCCCGCTCGCTCCGCTCGCTATCCCCGCCCCGATCCTCCTTCGCCAAGGCTACGGAGGTTCGATTTCCGCCTGCACGGCAGCTCCGCTGCCGCGCGACGGCTCCATCCCCCAAGGGGCGGGTTAAGATACGGGCTGCGACCCTTACCCTGTCAACGCATCCAACTCCCTCATCTCCCCGTCCGTCAGCGCAAAATCGAACACCTGCGCATTGGCGGCGATCCGCTCACGATTCGACGATTTTGGAATCACCACTGTTCCGTGCTGCAGAGCCCAGTGGATGAGGACTTGTGCCGGCGATTTGTTATGCGCGTCGGCTACCTTTCGGATCACCGGATGGTTCAGCCGCTTTGCCCGGGTCAGCGGGCTATAGGCTTCCACGATGATGTTCTTCGATTTGCTGTAATCCAGCAGCGCGCCCTTATAGTCGAACGGGTTGAACCTCACCTGGTTGACCGCCGGCACAATCTTTCCCGCCGCAAGTACCTCGCCTGTATTTGCAATCGAGTAATTGCTGATGCCGATCGCGCGCACGCGGCCGCGCGCCAGAAGCTTTTCCAGCACAATCCAGGCCCGTGTTCGCAATCCACGAAATCCGGGGATGAAGCTGACCGGGTTGTGAATCAGATACAGATCGATATAGCCGATATCGAGTTTCGCAAAACTGGTCTCGAATGCCTTTTGGGGATCGAAAAATCCCGTCGGAAAGAGTTTGGTGGTGACGAAAATCTCTTCGCGCGGAATCCCGCTCGCACGCACGGCGCGCCCGACACTGCGTTCATTCCCGTAAAGTCTGGCGGTATCGATCATCCGGTAACCGGCATCGAGCGCCCAGCGCACGGCGTTTTCGGTCTCTGCGCCCTCGCGCATCTGCCACACGCCGAGACCCAGCGTGGGTATCACCACGCCATTGTTCAAAGTGACCGATCGCCCAATCGCAACGCTCATGCGGCCATCATATCAGACCGCCCCCGAAGTTCCGCTGTCCTCCCATTTTCTCCACCACAACCGTTACAAAGTAACAATCCAGGGATTCCATGGGGTTATGCAAAAACCAACCGTTACAGCAAAAGTTACATTGGTTTTGGATTCAGCGGAAACTTACAACTGCACCATTTTAAACTGCACTACTGCACCATTGCACCGGACCGGAACTTTCCGTCATTCATGACTCCAGGCGGTTTCATCCGTCATATAGGACAAGTC
>JAGWSK010000486.1 GCA_028869355.1 Alphaproteobacteria bacterium
GCAACTCGAAGTGCTGGCGAAGAAGTGGCGGCAACTCGCCGCTGAGCGAGAGAAATTCCTGAACGCTTCACGTCCACGCCGGAAGCCGTGAGCATTCCGGCAAACCGCCGGCCGTTTTCAGACCTCCGAAGCTCATCCTCTTGCCGATAGCTGCGAGCGATTGGCTGCCGGACTTGCACGGCTGTACTTAAGAGATCAGCGCCAGCACAATCACCGAAGCGGCCATGCAGTCAGCATTGCCGCGCGCCCGATGCGCCATCGCGCAAACCGGAAAGTACCGCGGTGTGCGGGGGCTCTCAGTATGTGACCGTTATGATCAGCGGATTCCCGGAAACCGGGGGCGCCGATTTATTGGCCGCGGTTTCCGCGCTGACCGCCGGTTCAACATCAACTGTGTATGCCTGGGCGTACTGGCAGTCGACCCTGACAGCGTTCCTGGGGACGGCCGGCGGCGCCGAAACCGGTGGCGTTACCGCCATGCTGCACGTGTTCTGCACGAGGACGGTCACCTGCAGCGGAATTGAACTCGTCGCCGCCACGGATGCAGCGGAGAGCGAAACCGTATCGACAACGATAAGCGCGGCGGCAAACCAGAACCGTAGATGCCGGAACCGCTTTGCGGCAGCCATAAGGGGACTCATCACGCGAACTTCCACTGCTCGGCGACGTCCCCCGTCGCTGGATCAGACTCTGCCCATGTTTTACCGGAACGCGAATCCGGAAATCACCGCGTAGTTCTACCAGCCCGTATTTTACCGAGGCCGAACCACGGCGAGTTGCTGCCGGCCTCGTGCCGATGACGACAAATTGCGCCGGCAAGCCTCCGCGGCAGGTGCGCCAACACAACGGCCCGCCCCGTAATTCTACTAGGCCGCATTTTAACTGTGCGGAAACCATGCCTCCGCGATCATGCGCCTCGCGGATTTCCTGCATCCCGTCCAAATTGCAAACGATGCTGGCGCCCGCACCAATACGAAGCCACGGCGGCAGTCCCCCTGCGCCGTGGCTTCATCGTTTTTGCCCATCGGCTCCGGCCGACGTTCGAGGGGGGGAATTATCCTCGCAAACCCACTGCTACAGCCTGGGCAGCGGCTTATTTTGACTCCTCCGGAACGACCGTGGCGCCGCACGCCACGCAGATGATTTCTTGCTTCCCTTTGCGCGTTGCGATGCGAAATTTATGGCCCACAAGGCGGAAAAGGCTTGTGCCCTGTCGTCGAGCGGCCGTTCCTTCGTTCCCGCATTTGGGACATTTGAGGCGTTTGGAGTCCGTAAACGGCTCAGACATCGGCCCTTGACAAAGAAATTACGTAGCAGTCTCACCCGTGGCGGTTTTGGCTTTCGGCCGCCAACCCTTCGACTTCCGCCATTTTCTCGTAATGTTCGGCCGAATTGCGCAGCAGATGCTTGTGGTTTTCGCTTGGGAGTTGATCGGCCAGCGCGCGTAGCTCTGCGGCACGCTCAAGATATGCAGCGGCTCTCGCCCTGTGATCGGTCATGCCGCACCCTTCCAGGTGGGTAGCGCCTGCGACAGATAGCCTGATTTTGTCCCTGAATTATGACTGCCAGGGGGAGGCGATTTGATCGGATCGAATTTCATCAGACTCTAAACTCTAGTACCTACTTTCGAGCATTAGTGATTCACCCCCCCCTCCACCGCTGCGCGGTCCCCCTCCCCCGTACACGGGGGAGGAAAACTGAGGTGACATCGCGCTTTTCTCCTCCCCCGCCTGCGGGGGAGGTGGTGAGCCGCGTGAGCGGCGAGACGGAGGGGGGATGTGCCACTGATTTCTGATTCCAGGCTTTAGTCTTCCGTCTGGTTGCTCTCGCTGTCGTCCGGCTCGCCGCTCGACGCAACCGAGACTTCTCCAGGCAAGCCGCCGTTCTCGATTGCAGGTCCCGCTTCACTGAGACCGATCCGGACGAGTTCTGCAAGATTCCCGGCCTCCAGCTTTTCCATGATGTTCGACCGGTGGAACTCGACGGTCCTCGGGCTCACGGACAGCTCATTCGCGATGACTTTATTGGACTGACCTGTGACGAGGCGGTCAAAAACCTGCCGTTCGCGTTCGCTCAACCGGGCCAGGCGCGACATGTCTCCCGGTTTTTCCCGCGCGAATTTCCCGCGCTCCAACAGGCGCTGTGCCTTGCGGACAACGGCGAAGAGCGTTTCGTTGTCGAACGGCTTTTCAATGAAATCCACGGCGCCGTATTGCATCGCCCTGACCGCGGTCCGGATGTCGCCATGTGCGGTGATGAGGACGACGGGAAAATCGGATTTAAGCTCGCCCAGGCGCTCCAGCAAAGTCATCCCATCCATGTCCGGCATGCGCAAATCCGACACCACGCATGCCGGTTTCAGGGACCCGATACGGTCGAGAAATTCCAGCGCGGATGCGAAAGTCACCGCCGTCATGTTTTGCGAGGCAAGGATCGTTGCAATCGTCCTGCGTACCGCAACGTCATCGTCGATTACGTATACCGCCGATATCTCACTCAAACGCACAACCCCCGGAACGCAGCCCGCCATCAAGAACCTGCGTCCCCGCTACTGTTTCTACATGACCGGTTCCGGTTTTCTGTTTGACGGCGTTTGCGCCTGCGGCCGGATACCGGCATTTTGCGCCGCGTTCCCCCGGCTCGCCTGCAGCGATTGCACGCGTGGCAGGTAAAGCTCCACCGTGGTGCCCAGTCCGGGTTTGGACTTCAGGCGCACATGGCCGTTCAGCTGGCGCACAAAGCCATACACCATGCTCAGTCCGAGGCCGCTGCCCTTTCCGAAATCCTTGGTGGTGAAATACGGCTCGAATGCGCGTTGCAGCGTGTGTTCGTCCATACCCTCGCCGGTATCGAAAACCGATATCAGGACATATTCTCCGCGAATGACATCTGTGTGTTTCGGATCGGCTTCGAGCGCTTCGCCGATGACCACGTTTTTGGTTCGGATCGAGAGATGTCCGCCATGGGGCATGGCGTCCCGCGCGTTGACGGCCAGGTTGAGCACGGCATTTTCCAACTGCAGCGCATCAACGGGTGCGCGCCACAAATCCGGCGCGCAGGCGATCTCCACGCTGATATTCTCGCCGAGCGCTTTTTGAATAAGGCTCTCAACCCCGGCAATGAGTTCGTTGATGTTCGCGGGCCGGATGTCGAGCGCTTGCTGGCGGGAGAACGCAAGCAGGCGTTTGGTCAATTTGGCGCCGCGGTCCGCCGCCATGCGAATCAATTCCGCCATGTCATGAAGGCTCTCATTGCTGCTGAGACGTCCCTCGAGCAGCCTCGCATTGCCCAGGATCACAGCCAGCAGGTTGTTGAAGTCGTGCGCGATGCCTCCGGTCATTTGTCCCACAGCTTCGAGCCGCTGCGATTGACCGAGCTGGGCCTCCAGCATTCTTTGCTGTGTAACGTCAGTGACCATCGTGCACATCAAAGTCCGCCCCTCCCACGCAATGGGAAAGGCCCGGTTTTCGATGTCGATCGCGGCGCCGGCCCTGGTTTTGCACCTGACCGAGACGTATTCGGGACAGTTCAAACCCCCGGCACGCGCATTGTAGTAATCGGTCACCTGGTCCCACTGGCCGTCGGCGACAAGCTCTCTGACGTCGGCAACGTCAAGAATTTCGTTTTCGCTGTCGTAACCGAACATCCGCGCCAGCGCCCGGTTCGCCGCCACCGGCTTGAAGTCCTGATGTACAACAATGCCGACCGTCGCCTCATCCACGAGCGTTTGGAGCCGCCGCTTGGCCTCGCCGGCTTCGGCTTCGGCCAGCTTGCGCGCGGTTATATCCATATTGATCCCGATGATTTTCGGTGATTCTCCATCCTGCGCCGGAAAACATTTCTCTGCAGAGTAAATGTGGCGCCGGCTGCCGGCCGGCGTGGTGATCCGGAATTCCCGGTAAGTTTGATGACCCGGACCAACCGCAGTTCGAAAGTTCGCGCAGTGCGAGGCACGATCTTCTTCGGCGATGAATGACGTCCATGACTCCAGAGAGACGGCGGTATCCGGCGGCAATTCGTAGAGCGCGCACATGCGATCGTCCCAGATCAGATCGCCGGTCGCGGGTGTCCACTCCCATATTCCGATCGCGCCCGCGTCAAGCGCGACGTTCAAATGCCGTTCTGCTTTGCTTCGCGCCGCCAACGCCGTTTCGGCCCGATGGTACGCCCGCCGGATCGAGCGCGTCGCCAGGTGGAGAAGAAAAATCACCAGGCCCATATAGATGACGTTCAGGCACCAATACGCGAAAGCGCGGTACTGAAATGTCTGCGGCGGCAGGAGGCCGTATCTTTCGCTCAATACCAGGGCGAGACCGATGGATGCGCAGGCAAGAGCCGTCGCTATCCCGGCACGCACGCCGAGAAGCAATCCGGCGGCCAGCGCAAACACGTAAAACATGGTCACGCCGGGAGAGCGGATGCCTCCCCCGGTAATCGAATTTCCGGTCACGACGAGCACGGCGCCGGCAACGAACAACCAGCTTGCGATTGTTGTCCAACCCTGGTGGTTGAGTACGAGAACCACAAGCACGAGCCACCAAACCTCCACCAGGGTGGTTATGACCCTCGTTGTGAGAGCGGGCTGCGCGATTGATATGCCAATGTTGGCGACGGTGACGACGCATAAAAGCGTCAAAACCAGGAGAGAGAGCGTAGAAGCTCGATCGGCTTTTTCCACGTCCGAAAGCTTTGGCGATGAGACGGGCTGGCGCATTACCCCTGCCTGGCGAATCTCATGACGATGTCCTCAATTCTTCTGTGCGGGCCCCACGCACCAACAATTGGATCGCCACGGGCCACCATGGCGCCTCCAGCGCACGCGCGGTTTTGCAACCGCTGTGACCAGGAGGCGCAGCAGCAGTTACGCGATTCGACGGGGAGGCCAAAGTCGGTGAGCCACCGACAAGAGGCATCCGCAGAGGACCGCCGGTGAAACTGGCCAACATGGGCCTGATGCGGTACTGCCCCAGGAATCTTGGCAAATACAGCTGGTTACGAGAGTTGCCCGGTAATTTTACGGGATAAAATATTAACCGGGCGGAAACCGTACCTCCGCCATTATGCGTTTAGCTCGAATCGGGAGTGCCCGGGTCCAGTTTGCCGCTCGCACGTTCCGCCGCAGGCAGGAGCCGGGGCTATGGACGCCGAAGACGCAGCAAAATATCTGGAACGCGCCA
>JAGWSK010000487.1 GCA_028869355.1 Alphaproteobacteria bacterium
ATCGATCTACGGGCCGGATTCCGCATCATGTTTGCGCTGGCTATGGCACTGGCGCTGAGTGTTCCGGCCAGTGCCGCCCAAAATGCGCCGAATGGTCCTCGCCCCCGTTCGGCCGAACCGCAGGTGGATGTCAATCTCGTTCTTGCGGTCGATGCCTCCGGCAGCGTTTCGGAAGATCGCTTTGAGCTGCAGAAGCGTGGATACGCGGCCGCATTCCGCAATCCGAAGGTGCTCGCGGCGATTCGCAACGGCAACTACGCGGCGATTTCCGTGTCCATGGTGCAATGGACCGGCCCCACATTGCATGTGGTGGTGGTCCCGTGGATGACAGTCCGCGACCAGCCATCGGCACTGGCTCTGGCGGCCGCGATCGATGCCGCGCCGCGGCGCATTTTCGGTGGCGGGACTTCGCTCTCCGGCGCGATCGATTATGGCGTGATCATGCTGACCGCGAGTCCGACCACGGCGACACGTCAGGTGATCGACATATCGGGCGATGGATCGAACAATATCGGCCGGCCGGCGGAACAGGCGCGGGATGAAGCGGTGAAGCTCGGAATACGGATCAATGGGTTGCCGATCCTCACCGTCGAGCCTGACCTCGATGCCTATTACCGGCAATTTGTCATTGGTGGCCCGGGCGCATTCGTGATCCCGGCGAGGAATTTCGACCAGTTCGCCGACGCAATTTTGCGCAAATTGATTGCGGAGATATCCGGGATTCCTCCGGCGACCAGGCTTGCGAATCGATAAGGGGAAGCGGTTCGCTATCTCAATCCGCGCCGGCCGGTGGCGGCGTGAAACAGCAGAAGCACGACGATCGCACCGATCACGGCAACAAACATCGAATACAGATTGAACCCGGTTACGCCGTGGCCGCCGATGGCGCTGAAAATGAAGCCGCCAACGAGGGCCCCGACGATTCCCAACGCAATGTTGAGAATGCAGCCTTCGCCGCGTTTATTCACGACATGGCTGGCGACGAAACCCGTGATCAGCCCGAAAAATATCCAGCCAAGGATCGACATGTGTCAGGTTCCGTCTGTCGGAATTTCTTCCGAGATTTGACATGGAGCAAGGCAGAGGACCAGATTTACCGGAGAATTGGCCCGCTAAATTGGGTGTGTAGACTATGAAACTTGCAACAACAGTGATCGCGGCAGCAACGGCTTTCCTGGCCACGCATGCCGTAATGGCGCAGCAGGCCCCCGCCGCGGCACCGCCGCCGCAGCAGGAGACCTGCCTTCAGAACAATCGAATCTGGCAATGGAACGCAGTCAATGACCGGCTGCTGATTGTCACGGACCGCACCTATCACCGTTTTATTGTCCGTTTGGCCGGCGGCTGCATCGGACTCTCCATCTATCCGTTGGTGGCATTGCAGTTTTACACCTGGACAAACCTTGGCTGTCTTGGCCGTGGGGATCAGGTGATCTACAGATCGCCGGATCTGGGGCGGCTGAACTGCTTCATCAACGACGTGCAGCCCTATTCCGATGCGCTGCTGGCGCAGGCAAAGGACGACTCAGCGAAGAAGGATTAGGTCCGAATCGGTGCCACAAAGCGGCGTTCGCCGACGTTGCGGCCGCGGGTATCGAGAACGGGCGCATGCGCCAGGTTTTGCGCCGCCGCTTCGTCGGGAAGCGCCCCCAATGTGATCAACAGGGCTGCGATAGCGGTTTCTGCGGCGCGTCCTGCGCCATCTTCGACCTTCAGCGCGACACCAAGTCCAAGCAGCGGAAGGATCGCCACAAAGACACCTTCGGCCCCGGTCTTGACCGCCATAAGGGGAGACTGCCGCATCAACCGCGTGCACGCGCGACCGGTGCCGGCGACGAGTTCCGGATGCGCCGTCATCGCCGAGAAAATGCGGCGGCATGCTTCCGCGCGCCTGGGCGCAAGATTGGCGGGATCGGCAATCTGCGCCATCGCAAGCGCCAAAGCGCGCAGGGGCACCGCAAAATTCGGCACCGTGCAGCCATCGATGCCATAGGGCAGGGGGCCAGCCACTCCGGACAGCTCCGAAAATGTCTGCTCGACCATGCGTTGCACCGGATGATCCGGTTGCTCATATCCTGCAACTGGCGCGCCAATCACGCGCGCGAC
>JAGWSK010000488.1 GCA_028869355.1 Alphaproteobacteria bacterium
CCGCTACAGCGATTATCGCGACATCGGAAACGGCATCAAGATGCCGTTCCACATTCATGAACACCAGGGCGACCATCCGTTGGTGCGCGGGATGAACTGGATGGACATTCAGCTTTCGGATGCGAAAGCGAATGTGCCGAATGCGGCGACTGCCGTTCCGGCCACTCTGGCGCCGCCGCAAAGCCAGGCGGTTGTGTCACGCCAGCTTGCGCCCGGCGTCTGGTACCTCGGCGGCGGCAGCCACAACAGCGTGGCGGTTGAGATGACCGACTACATCACGCTGATCGAGGCGCCACTGGATGACGCTCGCACAATGGCGGTGATTGCCGAAGCCAAACGGCTTATTCCCAATAAACCGATCCGCTATGTCGTGAACACCCATCATCACTGGGATCATTCAGGCGGGCTTCGGGCAGCCTATGCCGAAGGCGCGACCATCGTCACCAATGAGCAGAACCGGAATTTCTTCGAGCGGGTGATTCTCGCGCCGCAACCGCGTTCGCTGCATCCCGATCGTCTGTCCATGTTCCCCTTCGCGACGACGGGACCCGGACCGGGGAAACTCGAAACCTATCGCGATCAGTACACGATCACTGACGGCAAGCAGACGGTCATCAGTTATCACCTGACCAATTTCAACCATGCCCAGGACATGGCGGTTGTCTATCTGCTTCCGTCGAAAATCCTGATCAATGCCGACATGTATTCGCCGCCGCCGCAGGGCGGAAATTTGCCCAACGTCAATGCCAACGCCGTGTCGCTGTTCAACAACATCAAGCGGCTCAATCTCGACGTCGCGATGCATGTGCCAATCCATGGCAATCCCGGACAGAACGCAGATTTCGTCCGCATCGTCGGACCGGTCGCGGCGCGCGCCCGTCCGGCAGGCGCCCAGGAAGGCGGCTAATCAAAGCCTGAGCTATATCGTGGCGGGTGATCCTTTCGGGTCACCCGCCCTCTTTTTTGACCCCGCCATCCGGCCGATAGGCAGCGGGTCTCGAAATCTCCATTTTCGCAACTATCTGAACATGGAGATTTTCAATGGCAGCGGCTTCGCTTCTAACCCAATTCTCAGACGAGCTGACGGCACTGGTGGATTCAGCCAACGGCTTTGTCGGTCGCATCCAGACTGAAAAGAGCCGGCCGGTCAGCGGCATTTTGTGGACCTCGGATACCGTCGTCACATCCGAACAGATTCTCGCCGACGCGCCGGAATATGAGGTCCGGATTGCCGGACAGGCTTCGCGCGCCACGCTTGCCGGACGCGATCCCGGCACCAATGTCGCTGTTCTGAAGCTGCAGACAGCAATCACGAGTTCTTTGCCACAAGCCGCCGAAGCCAAACCCGGAGCTTTGGCGATTGTCGTCGGCACTGGCGGCGATGGCTTGTCGGCGCATCTGGACGTCATCCGGTCGGTTGGCGGCGCATGGGAGAGCATGGCGGGATCGACCATCGACCGGCGCATCCGGTTGGCCGGACGTATCGGCGGTGATGAAGGCGGCCCGGTGTTATCCGCGGCCGGCGGATTGTTCGGCATGTCCACCAGTGGCGCACGCCGTATCAGCCTGGTGATTCCCGCGACTACGATTGCTCGCTCCGTCACAACGTTACTTGAAAAAGGCGGTGTCGAACGCGGATGGCTCGGGGTTGCGCTTCGGCCAGTGGCGTTGCCCGAAAGTTTGCGTCCTGCCCGTGAGCAACGGTCGGGCATGATGGTGATGGAAGTGAGCGATGGCAGCCCCGCTGCCAAAGCGGGCGTCGTCGCCGGTGACATCATCCTTTCGGCAGGCAATTTGCCCGCCATGCGGTATGGAGCCATCGCACGCCAGCTCGGCGCGAACTCGATCGGCAAAACACTTGCGCTGGCCGTTGCGCGTGCAGGCACAGTGGTCAATGTCGATGTGACGGTGGAAGTCAGACCGGCATGAAACCATTGGTCCAGCAACATCCCGGCCACAGGCCTGCGGCATTGCGCGTCTGGATCGCAGCTGCAAACCCGGACCGCCGCCAGGAATTGATTCAGCTCGTGAATCGTCTCGGCCATGAGGTTGAAGATTCGCCCGTCGGCGCGACAGTGATTTTGGCGGACGGTGTCGTTCCCGCGTCTTCAGTTCCCATCCTTGCGCTCGGGATGGCGGGAGAAGACCTGGACGGAAATCTTCCAGCCGGCGCGAGTGAAGAACAGATTGATGCCGGTCTGCGCGCGCTCGCAGCCGGTTTGCGCGTGTCGGCGCGCGACACGACCGGATCGGGTTTCGCAGCATTGGATGAATCCGGTGATGCCATTCTTCTGACGCCCCGCGAGCTCGAAGTGCTGGCAGCAGCAGCGAAAGGGATGAGCAACAAGGAAATTGCGCGCGAGCTGGGTATCTCGCTGCACACCGTCAAGTTTCACCTGGAGTCGCTGACGCGGAAACTCGGCGCACAGGGGCGCACCGAAGCCGTCGCCAAAGCGATCGGGCTGGGCTTGCTGCAGCCGCTGCGAATTTGATCGCCCTGATCACCACACCAATAGCGCGGTACGGACGGACAGCGCCAGCAAGACGACTGAGCCCACCATGAATACCGCGAAGCGCCAGATGACAATATTCACCAGAGCCTGAATCAGGCTGTGGACGACACGCAGCGCCACATAAAGCCACGCAAGCACGAGGTTCACCCCGTCCCCCGCGCCGATGAATGCGAGCACCAGCGCAATTGCGTAGAACAGCGTCGGCTGCTCCATCAGATTGTTATAGTTGTCGGCTTTCCAGCGCACTTTTGCGGGGATTTGCGCCGTAAATTCCCCATTGGGCCTGTACGGATCATATTTGATTTTCAGCCGCGTGATCGCGGGGATTCGAGTCGCATAGAGCCAGGCCCACATGACAAAGGACCAAAGCACCAGCGCTACAACCGGCGCCAGAATGCGGCTGGGCATTCGGATCAGAAATCCGCTTTGGCCGCCGACGGAACGTGATAGTCGAAGATGTTGAACTGGTTGTTCTCGGCGCAGATCTTTTCTTCGAAATCCTGATCCACCCGGTGGTAGTGCCGCTGCGCCGTCCACGGCTTGTAGAAGCTGCCCGCATCATCGACGGTGAAGATCGCCTCCATGGTCTTGCCACCATCGATCAGATGCCAGCGCTCGATGACATGGAGCTGCTCGGTGTGCGGAGTCCGGTAGATATCAACCACGGTTTTCGCGTTCAGACCGATAGTATCGATGACGAGTGAATCGCCTTCATAGTGACCCACCGATTCCCCATACCAGGACGGCCTGGGATTTTTCGAGTGCGGCACATTCAAATAGACCCGGCGGACCTGATTGTCCTCGTGCCAGAACATCCAGACTTCCTTCGGCGTCTGCAGGAACACGATCGGATCGGGACCGCCATACCCCATGAAGAACGGCACGCCCGCCGGCACGCAGCTCGACTGGGCGGTGAACGCGCTCTTCTTTCCGGCCAGGATTTCGTCGATGTCCTGCTTCATATGCTGTTTGACCCAGGGCATCAGGTTGGGATTGGTGAGGTCGGCGATGCGAAATGTCGGCTGGCCACGTCCATTGGCCACAAATGGGTGTGCCGGATCGGTGTAGACCGGCGGTACCGCCGCGCCGGGCACATTTTCATAACCCGGGCCGCCGCCGCCATTGCCGACCCATCCGGCAAAATTCGACGAGAAGTCCGGCACCCCCGCGCTTTGCTGCGCCGCCGATGCCAGAGGCATTGCAACGACCATCCCGGAAATCAATACGGCTTTACTGATTGCGTGCATCGACGTGTCCACCCTCCCGGCTCACCGAAGAATTGTATCAGAAATCTGACCTGTTGGCGGTGGGAATGGTGCCAAAGGTCGAGCCGTCGGAAAAGTCCCGATTGTTTTCGGCGCAAACAATCTCATCCATCTCGGTCGTGGCCTTATCCTGGGTGTACTCCGCCGTGCCGGTCCATGGCGTCACGAAGGTGCCCGGGTCTTCCACCGTCACTGTCACTTCCATGCCGTGGCCGAAGGGCGTGGCAAACACCCGGTATCGCTCCGTGACATGCAGCCCGCCGGTGTGGGGGGTACCGAACGGATCGACCACCGACATCCGATGGGTTTTCAGCCCCACAGTATCGACCACCAGCGTGTCACCCTCATAATGCCCGATCGATTCTCCGTACCAGGATGGTTTTAGCCGGCGCGAATGCCGTTGGCCGAGCTGGATTCGCCTCACCTGGTGATCGCGCTCATACAGGATTTCGACACGATCCCGGGTCTGCAGGAATTGCACCGGCCCAATCAGGTTGACCGCCTGCGGTACGCCCGACGGCCAACACGTATCGTCGGCAGTAAACACGTGTTGCAGTTGAAGCTCGGATTGGGCGTTGCGCCTGACCACATCGCGCGCCCAGGATTTCAGCACGGGATTGTCGAAATCGCCGGCCCAGATGTCATCGGCGTTCGGCCCATGTGCTTTGAGCCGCTGCACGGGTTTTACCGATGCGCCATCCACCGGATCGAACCAGAGATCGCCGGTGCGCAGCCACAGGCCCGAGAGGTCCGGTGTTCCGGCGGCAGGGGCTGGAGTTGCGGCGGCCAGACAGGCGAACAGCACGCAAACCGGAACGATCCTCACCGTGCAACCTCGCAAATCCGCAAGCCAGATTAGCACGGGCGCTATTGTTGGAACCGCGTTTTGTTCCCATATTCGGCTCCCCTCCTCCAACCATGTGATGCCGATGGCCCGAGATTTTGCCCGTGACTGGATGTGGTCGCAGGCCTGTGAAATGCTGACCCGGGCCGAGCAAATCCACCGCGAATTCTTCCGGCCGACCGCTTCACCGGCGTGGGAACCGCCGGTGGATGTGCTGGAAACCGCCTCCGAAGTCCTGCTTTTTGTCGCCCTGCCCGGCGTTCCGGCCGAACGGGTCGAGGCGGCGATTGAAGACGGGCAACTGATCATCGCGGGAACGAGGACGCTACCCAACGAATTACAGACGGCGACCATTCACCGCCTGGAATTGCCCCAGGGCCGTTTCATGCGGCGGGTCAACCTTCCGCCTGGCCGCTATACCAATGTGCGGCGGGCGATGGTCGAAGGTTGTCTGTTGATCCGGCTGGAGAAGACGGAACGTGGCTGACGCGCAAATGCGGACTGCCGAAGGTCAGACGCCGCAAGGCGGGTCCACGGCCATGCCGCCCCTGCCGCCGGATGCGTTGATCATCATTCCGGTGCGCAACGTCGTGCTTTTTCCGGGGATGATGTTTCCGGTCACGATTGGCCGGGCGAAATCGGTTGCCGCGGCGCAACAGGCGGTGCGCGAACAGCGGCAGATCGGGATTCTGATGCAGCGGAATAACGATGCCGACGATCCCGCGCCCGCGGATATGCACCGCATGGGGACGATCGCGAATATTGCGCGCTATGTCACCGCACCCGATGGCAATCATCACGTGGTCTGCCAGGGCGAGCAGCGGTTCTCGGTGACGGAATTCCTCCAGGGCTGGCCGTTCATGGTGGCGCGTGTTTTGCGCATGCCGGAATCCACGGTCACGTCGTCTGAAATCGAAGCTCGCTTCGTCAATTTGCGGTCGCAGGCAGTCGAAGCAATTCAGTTGCTGCCGCAGGCCCCGGCCGATCTCTCGACTGCGATCCAGTCCATCGAATCTCCGGCGCTGCTGGCCGATATCACGACTGCCTATAGCGATGCAGCGCCCGAGGAGAAACAGGAGATCCTCGAGACCATCGACCTTCCGGCACGTATGCAAAAGGTCAGCCGGCTGCTTGCGCATCGCATCGAGGTGTTGAAGCTGTCGCAGGATATTGCGCAGCAAACCAGGACGGCGCTCGATCAGAGGCAGCGAGAACTGCTTCTGCGGGAGCAAATGGCGACGATCCAGAAGCAGCTTGGCGAGGGCGACGACGCCAGGAGCGCCGAAATGGCGGAACTGGAAAAAGCGATCGCCGATTCCGGCATGCCGAAAGACGTGGAAGATCAGGCCCGCCGTGAACTCCGCCGGTTGCAGCGCATGCCTGAAGCCGGCGGCGAATACGCCATGGTGCGGACCTATCTCGACTGGCTGGTCGAATTGCCGTGGAAAATTCCCGAGGAAACGCCGATCGACATCAACGAGGCGCGCCGCGTCCTGGACGAGGACCACTATGATCTCGACAAGATCAAGCGGCGAATCATCGAATACCTCGCGGTGCGCAAACTGGCGCCTCAGGGACGGGCGCCGATTCTGTGTTTTGCCGGTCCTCCCGGCGTCGGCAAGACTTCGCTCGGTCAATCCATCGCGCGGGCGATGAACCGGAAATTCGTCCGCGTCAGTCTTGGCGGCACACATGACGAGGCCGAAATCCGTGGGCACCGGCGCACTTATGTCGGCGCGCTTCCCGGCAATATCATTCAGGCGATCCGCAGAGCCGGCTCACGCAATTGCGTCATGATGCTGGATGAGATCGACAAGCTTGGTGCGGGTATCCAGGGCGATCCCGGCGCGGCGCTGCTGGAAGTTCTCGACCCGCAGCAGAACAACAGCTTCCGCGACAATTATCTCGGCGTCACTTTCGACCTCAGCCGCATCGTATTCCTGACCACGGCAAACATGCTGGACACAGTGCCGGGCCCGTTACGCGATCGCATGGAAATCATTGGCCTTCCCGGTTACACACCGGAGGAGAAGCTCGAAATCGCGCGGCGTTATCTCGTCAAACGGCAGATGGAGGCCAACGGCCTCAAGGATGGCGATGCCGAGATCTCAGACGATGCGATCCGCAGCATCATTCAGCATTACACGCGCGAAGCCGGCGTGCGGAATCTGGAACGCCAGATCGGACAGGCGCTGCGTCACGTCGCGGTGCGAATCGCGCAGGGCGAAAAGGGTCCGTTGCCGGTGACGCCCGAAGAACTCGCGGGGATTCTCGGACCTCCGCAATTCGAAAGCGAAGTAGCGATGCGAACCAGTGTCCCCGGTGTCTCCACCGGTCTCGCCTGGACACCGGTGGGTGGTGACATACTCTTCATCGAAGCGACGCGCATACCGGGCGGTGGGCGGCTCATCCTCACCGGACAGTTGGGCGAGGTGATGAAAGAAAGTGCACAGGCCGCTCTCAGCCTGGTGAAGAATCGCGCCGAAGCCTTCGGCATCGATCCCGGCCGCTTTGAAAAAGCCGATATCCATGTGCATGTTCCGGCAGGCGCGGTACCCAAGGACGGGCCAAGCGCCGGTGTGGCGATGTTCATGGCGCTGGTATCCTTGATGACCGAACGCAATGTGCGCAGCGACACGGCGATGACCGGCGAGATCAGCTTGCGCGGATTGGTGCTTCCCGTGGGCGGCATCAAGGAGAAAGTGATCGCGGCGCACCGCGCGGAAATCAAACGCGTCATCCTGCCCGCGCGCAACCGGAAGGACTTCGAAGACATTCCTGAATCGGCGCGCAAGAGCATGGAATTCGTGTGGATCGAACGTGTCGACGAGGCGGTCGAAGCGGCGCTGGAAACCAAAACTACCTCCGATATCGAAACCGGCGCCGTGCGCCACCTGATGGACACAGGCGCGCAGGATTGACGCGTCAGAAGCGAGGATCGAGAAGCGAGGAGCGAGATTATGGCCGTTTCCGACGGCCGCATCCCTCGCGCTCCCCTTTTTTCCCTTCTCTCTTCTCGCTTCTCTTTTCTCGCTCCTCTCTTTTCTACTGCGTAGCGGTGTGTGCGGGCGGAATCGATGATTGATGCTTTCGCGCTGGTGCGGGCGGTCCGGGAATCGGCAACCGCCGACGCCAGACGCGTCATCATCGCCAAGGGCCTGCGTGCGACGTCCGACGGCTATGTCAGCATTGTGCTGCCTGCGTATCTGCTGGCGTTGGGCCGCAGCCCATTCGAAATTGGCGCGCTGATGACCGCGACCTTGCTCGGCTCCGCGCTGCTCACACTCTTTGCCGGTCGCATCTCGGGCTTTCTCGGCGAACGGCGAGCGCTGATGGCCGCCTCGGTCCTGATGATCGCGACGGGCGTCGGATTTTCCGCGTTCACGGAA
>JAGWSK010000489.1 GCA_028869355.1 Alphaproteobacteria bacterium
CCGGGCCCGCGATAGGTGCCGGAAGGAACCTTGTTGCTGAGAAGTGCGTGCGAGCGGACGTCGATATTGGGAATGCGATAGGCGCCGGAAAGGAACTGCGCCGCATTGCGAACCGGCGTCATGCCGTTCGGCCGCACATAGGCGCCAATATCGGCATAAATCTCCCCACGCAAGCCGGCAATCGCGCCGCTCTCGTCCAGTGCGAGTTCGAGCTCGCATTCGGTCTCGCGCGAATGGGCAATCGAAAGGAAATGTTCGCGCCGGTCTTCGGTCCATTTGACCGGATGGCGGAATTTGCGGGCGGCAAAAGCCACCAGATAGTCTTCGGGATAGAACTCCCCGCGCGCGCCAAATCCTCCGCCGACGTCGTATTCGATGTAATCCACCTGCGTTTCGGCAAGGCGCATCATCGCGGCAAGCGCCCGGCGGTTGAAAAACGGCAGTTTCGCCGCGCCCGAAACTGTCAGGCGTTGCGCCCCGTCATCCCATTCGGCGAGCAGAGCGCGAGGCTCCATGGGCGCCGCCGTCATCCGCTGCACACTGAACGCTCCGCGCGTTATGCGGCCACCTGCGCGAAAAGCCGAAGCTGCATCGCCTTTTTGCGCGGTGAAAGTACTTGCGCAGTTGCCGGTGCCTGCGAATAGCCGCACGTCGCCCGCGAGAGCCGTGTCGCGACTCAAAACCACGGGCAGCGGTTCGATTTCGAGCGCAGTCGCAGCCGCCGCGTCCTGCGCCCGCTCGGGGCTGTTGGCCAGCACCATCGCGACCGGTTCTCCGGCATAGCGCACGCGCTCACGCGCGATCACCGGCTGGGCAAATGGCGCAATCGTCGGATTGGGCCGGCGGAATGGTATGACCGGAATTGCGTCGCCGAGATCCTCCCCGGTGATCACCGCATGAATGCCGCCCACTTCCCGGCAAGGCGATGTATCGATCGCAATAATCCGGCCGTGAGCGATGGGACTGCGCACGATCGCAGCGTGCCATTGTTCGGGCCGGTTGAGATCATCGGTAAATCGTCCGTACCCGCGCAGGAATCGTTCATCTTCCACGCGTTCGACCGGGTGACCGATATAGGTGTTGGTTAACTTCACAGCTGCTTTCATAGCAGGTGATCAGCCATGCGCAGAGAGAAGAAATCCGGGCGCTGCACAGTTCATATGCGAGCACAAAGGTGGCCGGGCTGATGCCGGCTACCCTTGTCGTTTGCGGATAGGGTGTTTGACTTACGTCAGGGAGTTGCTGCAGGAGCGCCGGCTGCCGCGACCTGAGGATTGACCGGTGTCTTTGAGTTAAGTGTGAAGGTCACCGTCCCATCCTTGTCGACCTTGTCGAACTTGACTGCCGTCCCCGTATTGTCGAACCAGACCTGATATTTCTCGTTCTGGCCGGTGAGATCGATATCGTACTGCTTTGCCGCGACCTGCATGCCGCCGACCTCAACCATGGTCTCCTGTGCGGGGCTGATCTGCATATTGGTGACCGCGCCGTCGTCGGCGGTGATGATCATTTCCCCATTCATAAGCCTGGGCGACCACGGATTGGCCACGCGCACCGTCGCCGGCGCCTCTTTGCTGCCCTCAGGCGTGGTGACCTGGAAGTGATCGCCGTTGGCAACGCCATCTACTTCAACAGGCTTGCCGTTGGTATTCGTCGAAGAGTGGAGATACACGAGACGATCACCTTGCCATCTTTCCACGCGCTGTGCGGATTGATGGTAAGCGCTGATGCCGAGAAAACCGACCTTGATGTTCAGCTTTGTCGTGACGGTCGTGTCCGGGCCCTGAGTGTCGACGACGTTCGTATAGCTGCCGACATTTCCGTATTTGGAATGATGGACCTGGTAATCGAGCTGGAAGGCATCGGCGAAAGCGGGGCCGGCGCCCAGCACAACGCCTGCGATCGCTGCACATGCCAGCAGCAAGCTTTTCGTCGAAGCGGATTTGGTTTCGCTTTTCAGGCGCATGAGTTCGTCTCCTTGCGTCCTCTCCCGGGGCGATAACTTGACGCCCCGCGAGCCGGTTCCTTGGGCCCCGGTGCCAGGTGCGCGAGAAAAAGCCGCCGCGCGATTTGCGCGGCGGCTTCACCGGCGCAGTGACGCGCCGTAACTGCTAAGGTACCGGTCCCCGGCCGCGGCCAAAGCTCATCAGGAGCATGACCACGAAAATGACCAGGAAGACGAAGAACAGAATCTTCGCGATCCCGATCGCAGCTCCCGCAATGCCGGTAAAGCCGAACAGTGCGGCGATGAGACCGAGGATCAGGAAGGTGATTGCCCATCCTAGCATGGGTGGTCTCCCGTCTTGGGTTCTCCATGCCACAACGCTCTGGAACCCGCGGCGTTGCCCGAATTTTGTCATAACAGCAAAGGCTGCGGCATGGCTGAACTAAACCGGCTGTTGAATAACAATTTTGATGCGCCTTATGGCCGCGCGATCGCCGTCAGTCCTTTGATCCGCCGCCTGCTGGCGCCAAATCCGGGGCCGTTCACATTCCGGGGCACGAGCGCGGCCATTATTGGTCACGGCAACGTTGCTATCATTGATCCGGGACCGGATGATCCGCGGCACCTGGAAGCCCTCCGGCGGGCTCTGGACGGGTCGAGCCTGAGCCACATTCTGGTCACTCACACGCATCGTGATCATTCGCCCGCAGCAAGATTCCTGAAACAGTGGACCGGCGCGCCGATTTGCGGATTTGGTCCGCATCCGGTTCAGTCGGAGGCTGCAGTGGAGGAAGGACCGGACCTGGAATTTGTGCCCGATATCGTGCTGCGCGATGCGGACAGCATCACCGGCGACGGTTTCACCCTGGAATGCGTGCATACCCCGGGCCACACACCCAACCATATTTGCTACGCGCTGCGCGAGGAAGACGCGCTGTTCAGCGGCGACCATGTCATGGGTTGGTCGACCACCGTCGTCGCGCCGCCCGACGGCGACATGACAGACTATTTCGCGAGTCTTGAAAAACTTCAGGCGCGGGATGACCGCATTTACTGGCCGGCGCACGGGGGCGCGATTTCAAATCCGCAAGAATTTGTTTCCGCCCTGTTGCAGCACCGTCTGACGCGGGAAGCAGAAATTTTGGCGACGGTGCAAGCCGGAGTGACCAGGATTCCGCAGATCGTGCAATCGGTCTATCGCGGACTGGACGGCCGCTTGCACCATGCAGCGGCGCTGAACGTGCTGGCGCACCTTAACAAGTTGATCCGCGAGCGAAAGGTGCGTGCAGAGGGGGACGGAATGGCTGCGTGTTACCGCGCGGTTGGATAAAAAACGCCTTCCGCCGGCAGAATTCGGCGGAAGGCGCGAGAACGTCCGGCAAAAGTCAGCGCATGGCGACGCTGTTGGTGTTTTCTCCGGATATCGCCGATACGGCACGGCGATTCATGGCCCAACAGGGTTCCGTCGACTCAGAGCAGATCGGGCGCTCCTTGCCATAGGAAATGGTGGTGACGCGGGCCGGCGCTACTCCGAGACTCACAAGATAGTCGCGGGCGGAAGCCGCACGGCGCGCGCCGAGCGCGAGATTGTATTCGCGTGTTCCGCGCTCATCCGCATTGCCCTGAACCTGCAAGGTCACACTGCGGTAGCGTTCCAGCCATGCCGCCTGCTTCTGCAGTACGGCCCGGGCAGTATCATCGAGATTCGATGAGTCGAACGAGTAATAGACGGTGTCTCCAACATTCACCTGGAAGTCCTTGAGGCTTCCGGGAACGATGGCTGGCCGTGCCGGATATGCGACCTGGGCCGGTGCGGTGCGCGCCGGCGGCGGTGCGGCTGTTGCGGCCCGGACCGGCTCGGCAGCGGCCATGGCCGGCGGGGGTGTGGGTTTGGACGCGCAGGCCGCGATCAGGACGACCGCGAGGCTAATGACTGATGAACCAAGAATAGAGGTTTTGCGCATTTGAATTGCCCCTGAAGCTTCAGTTATGCTTGATTCCAGCGAATGGACAACGGTCACCTGTTACATTGCCCCGAAGGCGAGAACTTGTTCGGGAAGCGGCTGCGGCCGATGAAGCAATGCCGGGGAGGCGCTTCTGTTCTGCAACCGCTGCCCGAACGCGCAGGACCATAGAGCAGGCCGTCATGCTGCACTGTGACAGCAGTCACATCCTTGAAAAATTTTTCCGCTGGAAAAGAGTGAAATACCGGGATTAATTGATTGAAATGTCCGTGATCCTGACTACCCCGGCGAAGAAGCGTTCCACGAGGACGGCTCCAGAAATCCGTGCACGGAGCTTTGACCGGGTCACCGACCGGCCGTCGCAAATCGAAAATCTGCTGTCGCAGAAGGAGCAGGACCGGCTGCGGGAGATCGCGACCGTGCTGGAGTACCGGCGCGGAGGGTTGACGATATTTTCCGAGGGCGAAGACGCGCATTTCGTCTACGCCATCGATGAAGGCGTGATCCGCATCAGCCGTCACGCCGAGAACGGTCAGCGCCAAATCCTGGCATTCATGGTTCCGGGAGACCTGTTCGGGCTTCCGGACGGCGGCATGCATGTCAACACCGCGGAGACGGTATCCGCCGTGCGGTTGTACCGCTTTCCCTGGCAGCAGCTCGTCCGCATGATGATGGAAGAGCCCCAGCTGCAACTCAATCTGCTGGTGCGAGTCGCATATGATCTACGGCAGGCACAGCGTCAGATCATGATTTTGGGGCAGCAGAGCACGGATCAGCGCCTGGCTTTTCTGCTACTGGATTTCCTGCGTCATCCGGAATTTTACGACGAGCGTGACGGCCGGTTGCGGTTGCCGATCAACCGTTTTGATCTCGCGGATTATCTCGGAATCGCCCGCGAAACGGCTGTGCGAGCGATCGCAAAACTGGAACGCGATGGGCTGTTGCGCCGCATCGATTCCGAAACCATCCAGATTCTCGACGTCGCGGGTTTGCGCGCGATGCAGCTCGGGCGCCGCCGCCGGTCCGCAAGCACTGATTAGCTGGACGGGCCAGCGACGGTTCCTGTGGACCGGGTGGCGATTTGCCAAAGATTGTTCCACCGATCGCGAATTGTGGCGCGGCGATCGCCGTAGGGCGTTGTGACCGGTTCCTCAACGACGGTCACACCGAGTCTGGCTGCTCGCCGGTAACATCGATCTACATCGGGGACATAGACGTAAAGAAACGCGTGCAAAAACTCGCGCGCTCCACCGCCGTTGCTGATCATCACCAGAGAGTCTCCGATCCTGAGCGTGGACGGCCTGTCCGCAAGGTATTCGCCCTCGGCGTCAAACACCTGTTTTATAAACTCGACCAGTCCTTCCACATCCGCGGTCACGATCCGCGGCACGACCCGGGGCCATCCTTCGGGCCGGAATGGATCCATGTTCCAACTCCTCGCGCCTGGCTCAACGAAGCAATATAGTCGTCTGAGGCCAAGGGAGGTACCGATGCCGAGGACCGCTTGCATTGTGACGCTCGCCTGCATTGCCGCCGGTACAGGGATCGCGTTCGCGGCTGACGGAGCGGGCAATCCGAAAATTCCGGTCTTTGCCTTTACACCCAATACCGGATGGGTCATCGACCGTTCGTTCGGTGTCGATGACCTGCTTCCTCCTCCCGGGGGCGGACCAGGGCCGGTCACGTTTGACAAGGCATACCCGTACCGGCCGAACATGCCCGGCAAGCAATCCACCTATCGGGTCGCCGATCTTTCCAATCCCATTCTGAAAGACTGGCTGAAGCCCTCGATGAAACGTGCCAATGAGGCGGTGATCGCCGGAATGGTGCCTTTCCGGGCGCGTGAAAGATGCTGGCCCGTCGGCGTGCCGGGCTTCGATGCCTATTCCTGGGTCGAGCCGTTCTATTTCTACGAGCGTCCGAAGGAAATCGTGGTGATCAATCAGGGCGGCCCGGAGATACGCCACATTTACATGAATGTGCCGCACTCGAGGAACGTGAAACCATCCTGGTACGGAGAATCTGTCGGGCATTATGAGGGCGGCGACACGCTGGTCATCGATACGATCGGCCTCAATGACCGGACGTTTGTCGACAATTACCGCACACCGCATACAACGAAGATGCACGTGATCGAGCGGTGGAAAATCGCGCCGGATTTGAAGACGGTGGATGTTTCGATCTCAGTGGACGATCCTGGGGCCTTTACGACAGCCTGGACGGCGGTGCAGCGCTGGCGCCGCGTGGAAGATGCACCGATTTTGCAGGTGCCATGCAACGAGAACAATGACGACCACTTCTCTCAGGGCCTGGTGCCGCTTGCGCGCGCCGAGACACCCGACTTCTAAAGTGGTGTGAATATGCGGCCGTCAATTTGGTGGCCGCATATTCGCTTTGAACGCTTAGCGGTGACCGCCGCCGTGGCCGCCGCCGCCGTGGCCGCCACCGAAGCCGCCCGCATGACCGCCGCCGAAGCCGCCCGCACGGCCGCCGCCGAAGCCACCCGCACGGCCGCCCCCGAAGCCGCCACCCATACGTCCGCCAGCAAAGCCGCCAGCAAAGCCGCGACCGCCAGCAAAGCCGCGACCGCCGGCAAAGCCGCGGCCACCCGCGAAGCCGCGGTCACCCGCGAAGCCGCGGTCACCCGCGAAGCCGCGGTCACGCTCGAAGCCGCGGCCACCGGCGAAGCCACGGCCGAAATCATGGTCACCCCATCCACGGCCGCCCCAATAGCCGCCACCCCAACCCCAGAAGGGATCGATGCCGACATAGGGTTCGACATAGCCGGGATATCCGTATGCCGTGCAATAAGGATACGAATAGATGTAATTTCCGTATGCGTCGTAACACGACGGTTAGCCATAGGCCGGACCGTAGGGCGCCACGACCTGGGCTGATGCGGGTGCGGCTGCGGCAAAGGCCAGACCACAGGCGGTCGCGGCCGCGAGTCCGAGTTTTGCGATCATTCTCATTTTTGTTGTCCCTGAAAGTGCACGCACTTCTGATGCGCGCTCATGCCGGGATATTAGGACGGCCAAATGAATGCGGCCTCGTGGCGCCATTCATCGCGCGTTCATCGTGAGCGGAAATTCATGGAAAACCGCTCATAAATGCTGGTTTTCCGGCGCGAAAGCACATTCACCCGATGACATTCGGGTGATCAGTCTTTCTACGGAGGGTCGGTCAGTCCCACGGCGAGTTCATGCCCGAAGGCATGTCGCCGGCCGCGCGCGGCGCCGCCTCTGCGGGACTCGCGGCGGGCGCCACGGATTCGGGCAGGTGCCCGCCCAGGCCCTGTAGAATCTCAATCCGCTTCTCGATTGTCGGATGGGTCGCGAACAGCCCGCCGAGATCGAAAAAGGACGGCGGATTTTCAAAAAACATCTGCCGCACTTCCGTCGGAACATGCGGTACATCGGGATTATCCGAGATTTTCAACAGGGCGCTGATCAGCGCATCGGGATTCTTTGTGAGTTCCACCGAGCCGGCGTCGGCCAGCAATTCGCGGCGGCGTGAAAGTGCGAACCGCAGCAATAATGCCAACAGATACCCAATGGCCATCGCCGCGGCTGCAATCAGCATCATTACCGCGATGCCGCCGCCGCCATCGCGCGATCTCCGCCGCGCATAGGACGTGACCTGCACGCTGCGCCAAAGCAGTTGCGCCACGAACGAAATCATCCCGGTGAAGACAATCGTGACGATCAGCAGCCGGCAGTCGCGGTCGATGATATGCGTCAGTTCGTGACCGAGAACGGCCTCCAGTTCGTCGCGATTCAACCGCTGCAGGAGGCCCGATGTCACGGTGATGGCATAGCTCTTTTCATCGATGCCGCTGGCATAGGCATTCATCGCCGGCGTATCGATAATGTAGAGATTCGGTGTTTTCAGGCCGCGCGAGATGCAGAGGTTTTCCAGCAGATTGTAGAGTTCGGGTGCATCTTCGCGGGTTACCGGTTGGGCGCCGGTCGCCATGTGGATGATGGAATCGTTGAAGAAATATCCGATGATGATCCAGATCGCGGCGATGCCGAATACGATCGGCCACCACGAATAAATCGCCGACAATGCGAGGTCACTTGCACTGCCGGTCCCCAGAACGGAGGGCAACCCAAACGCCTGGAAGGGGTCAAATTGGCGAAAACTCCCCGGCGGTCCGATTGTCAGCAGCCCGTAAATGAAAAAAATCACCCCCAGCAGGATGGCAAGCAACAAGGGGAATGCGGCCAGCAGCAGGATGGATTTGAGATTGTTGTTCCAGCGATAGTTGGTAAGGCCAATCCGGGCGGGCTCGGACATCAGACTCTATGCGCCGAATGAAACCTTGGGCGGCTCCTTGACTTCGGCCTTTTCCGCGGCATCGAGCTCGAACATCGGCGCAGGTTCAAAGCCGAAAGTGCCGGCGAACAAAACCGCCGGGAACTGCTGGATTGCCGTGTTGTATTCCGCCACCGCGTTGTTGAGGAAACGGCGTGCCGCAGCGATCTTGTTTTCGAGGTCGGTGAGCTCGTCCTGAAGCGCGCGAAAATTCTCGTTCGCCTTGAGCTGCGGATAATTCTCGGCAACCGCGAAGAGATTCGCGAGAGCGCCGGATAAGGCACCTTCCGCGGCGCTCTTTTCAGGAACTGTTGTCGCCCGCATGGCTGCCGCGCGAGCCTGTGTCACCTGCGTGAACACACCGCTTTCATGTGCGGCATAGCCCTTAACCGTTTCCACCAGATTGGGGATGAGATCATGCCGCTGTTTCAGCTGCACGTCGATGTCGGCATAGGCGCGCCGCCATGCCTGGCGCAACGCCACCAGCCGGTTGAACGAGAAGACCCCGAACAAGACCAGCAACGCGATGACAATGAGAACCCAGATGCCAGCGCTCACGGTTTCGACTTTCTATCGGTCAATTGTGCAACGTCCCCGCCCGAAACACCACCTTACTACCCGGGCGTGAGCGGTGTTATCAATGCCAAATTCTGAAGCCGTCGGGACGTCTGCCGATGCCCAGGATTGCAGTCGCGGCCGGTTCAGAGCCGCTCCAGGATTTTCCGGGCTTCGGCGCAATCGGCGGTCATTTGCCGTTTCAGCGCCTCAATGTCCGGAAATTCCATTTCGCCACGCAGCAACGCGATGAATTCCACCTGAAGCAATTCGCCGTATAGATCTCCGGAAAAGTCGAGCAGGTGCACCTCCAGCAGGGGTGCGCGCACGGCAAACATGGGCCGCACACCAAAATTCGCTGCCGCCCGGTGCTCCCGTCCTGAATGGCGCACGCGCACGGCATAGACGCCGTATTTGGGCTGCAGCAGATTGGCTTTCAGCCGAAGATTTGCCGTCGGAAAGCCGAGCCCGCGTCCGCGTGCATCGCCATGGGCTACCCTGCCCTGGACGGCCCACCAATGTCCCAGCAGTTCGGCGGCTTGCTCCGGATGGCCGGCCTTCAGCGCAGCGCGCACTTTGGAAGAAGAGATCTTTTCGCCATCTTCGATGACAGCGCGAAAGACGGTGACTCCGAAGCCCTCCATTTCCCCCATATAGGCGAGTACGGTTGCATCGCCTCCGCGGGCCTTGCCGAACCGGAAGTCTTCGCCGACCACGACATGTGCCGCAGCAAGGTCGCGCACCAGCACATCGGTGACGAAATCCTGCGCCAGAAGCCCGGCGATTTCGGCATTGAACTTGACAACCACGAGATAATCGACACCGGCGGCGGTGAGCAGCTCTGCCTTGCTGCGGAATGAGGTCAGCCGGAATGGTTCGGCATTGGGTTGGAAGAATTCACGGGGATAGGGCTCGAACACCATGGCTGCGAGCGGCCGCCCTGCCGCGGTGGCGACACGCCGGGCCTCGGCGATCAGGGCCTGATGGCCGCGATGCACGCCGTCAAAATTTCCGAGCGCAATAACTGCGCCTTTCGCCGCGTCCGGGGGACTGCGATAGTGACGGACAATCCGCATCAATCCGGCGCGACTCCCGTCAAGGGGACGGATTGGGGCGTGACGGCACCATCACCTGGGTCTCGCATTCGACGACGATGTTGTTCCCGACCTTGCAATTGCAATCGAAGGTGACTCGATTGCGCGGCCGGTTGATTTCCTTGACCGTGCAGGTCGCCGTGACGGTGTCGCCAATTCGCACCGGCGACTTGAAACGTACGGTGGCGCTGATAAAAATTGCTCCCGCCCCGGGCAACTGGGTGCCGAGAACCGTCGATATAAAGCTTAACGACAGAACGCCGTGAGCAATCCGGCCACGGAATATCGTCGCCTTGGCGTAAGTCTCGTCAAAATGGAGCGGGTTAAAATCGCCCGACACCTCACCGAATTTCTGCACATCGGCCTCGGTGACCGTGCGGGTATAGCTGGCCGACTGTCCGACCGACAGATCGTCAATGTAATGTGCGGCAACTGCCTCCGCCATGAAACAGGTCCTTTAGAGCAGGTTGTAACCGGATAGAACCGTTTGCGCCGGAGCGATTTTTACATCGCGGGCAGGAGCGGGGCGAAGCGCGTATCGGGTAATACGGGCGAGCCCCGCGACGAACCCGCGGGCAAAAATCGCCCGGCCCATGCGGGTTGCACTCTCGCGGGCGCCCGCGGCGTTGCGGCGCTCGACCGATGTACCCGCATCGCCCTTCGCGCCGCGCCTTGCGGGTCGCCGCGCGAGAACTGCAACGCAAACTGTTTCCATCCGGTTACAACCTGCTCTAGTCGTGGGATTCTCTTATCCGGCGCTACCGCAACGGGCAAGCGCTACCAGCGCAGCATACGCATTGCCGCCACTGCGCTCACGCCTTGCCGGTGGAACACCTGTGCCAGGGCTGCTTCGTCGTCTTCGGCATGGATGCCGCCGGCGATGAATAGCGCATCGAGGCCTATGCGCCCGGCGCCCCCGATATCGGTCTCTATGCCGTCGCCAATCACGATGATCTTCGATGCCGCCGAAATCTGTCTGGCGAGATCTGTTGCGCGTTCGAAAACCGCTGGATGAGGTTTGCCGAAATACACCGCCTCGCCGCCCATGGTTTCATAGAGCCGCGCGAGCGCTCCGGCACAGTAAACCAGGCGGTCACCACGCTGCACGACGATGTCGGGATTGGCGCAAAGAAACGGCAATCGGCGCGCCAGGAATTCGCCAAGCAGCGCGCGGTAATCCTCCGGGCTCTCGGTGTCATCATCCAACAGGCCGGTGCAAAAGACGATTTTCGCCTCGTCCAGCCCCGTGAACCGGATGTTCAATCCATGAAACACGGGATTGTCGCGCGGGGGGCC
Organism: Alphaproteobacteria bacterium; assembly: GCA_028869355.1. Taxonomy (GTDB): domain Bacteria; phylum Pseudomonadota; class Alphaproteobacteria; order Micropepsales; family Micropepsaceae; genus CAIYRG01. Next base: position 11,172 of record JAGWSK010000489.1, read on the forward strand.
GAGATAGAGCAGTGGCAATTCTCCGGACTGTTCCGACCGGCGAATCAGATCATCGCGCGCCACGAGTCCCGACGTGACGATCCCATCATAAAAATCCGGCGGAATTCCGAGATGGGCGAACTGGGCTTCGACCCCGTCGGGGAGCCGCGGCGCGTTCGAGAGAAGGATTGCCGGACCGTACTCTTTGCGAAAACGGCGGACCGCTGCGATGGCATCGGGAAAGGCGTCGCGCCCGTTGTGCACGACGCCCCACACATCGCAGATCATCGCATCATAACGCGGCGCGATTTCGGATAGACCGTGAATGAAGTGCGGAGCTGTCACGCGAGACCCTTGTCAGCTCCGCACTGACCACGTCATCAGTGGACGAGGAACCGCTGCACGCGTTTTCCGGTGTCCACTTCGCCGGTGTAGACGTTTCCGTGCTGATCAGTGGCAACCATGTGAATCCAGTGAAATCCACCGCCCGAGTGGCCGGCGAAACCGAAATGGCCCAATACCTTCCCGTCGGCGCGGTTCACGATCCAGACCACATTGTTCATGATGTCCGAGACATACATGAACCGCTGATCCGGTGAGAGTGCCATGCCTCCGGTTGAGCCGCGATCCAGCGTCTGCGGCGCGACGGTGAATTCGCGAACAAATTTTCCGGCCTCGGTATAGACCTGAATGCGGTCCGACACGCGATCGGCAGCATAGACAAGCCCGTCTTTTGAAACCGTCAGGGTGATATGACCAAGGAAATCCTTCGCCGGCGGGCCTTTCGGATCATATTTCGCTCCCGGCACGAACTTTATCTCTGAGAGGGGTTTGCCGTAGGCGCCCCAGCCGCGCTTGAACTTCAGGGTGTCCATATCGAACACCAGGACGCGTCCGCGCAGATAGGCGTCCGTAACAAACAGTTCGCGGGCGTTTTCGTCAAATTCGCCGCCTTCAATCCGGCCGACAATCAACGGCGTATCGGCGGGGAAATCGCCCGGCTTGATCGTTCTGACGTCTGTCGGCACCCGCGGCAGCGTCGCAAGCAACTTACCGTCCCTGGAATATTTGCGCATGGTATCCGAGCCGATCCAGATGTTGCCGGCTTTGTCGGTCAGGATCA
>JAGWSK010000490.1 GCA_028869355.1 Alphaproteobacteria bacterium
CGCCCTCATCGAAGCGGCGGAAGCGCTGGATCGCTTTCCATTGCGTTGTGAAGGCACCGGGATCGTCCACCGTGACCGCGACCTGCAGCGTGCGGCCGCCCTCGACCAGCTTCCAGTGTTCGACGACATGCAGTTTTTCGGTGTGGGGCGTGCGGTAATTGTCGACGAATGTCTTGTCGTTCATGCCAATGGTGTCGACGACCAGTTCGTCGCCCTCGTAATGGCCGACGGATTCTCCGTGCCATGACGGTTTCAGATTTCTGGAATGGGGCACGTTCAGATAGATGTACCGGATCCATGGATCGCCGCGCTGGATGAGCAATACCTCCCTGGCGCCTTGCACGACGTAAAGCGGCGCTGCGCGGTGCAGCACGTCGAATTCCGGGACGCCGCCGGGCCAGCAGCGCTCGCGCGGCTGGAACGGCACCTTGCCGGCCAGGACCTCATCATTCGCCTTCTTCATCGACGGGAGCAGCCAGGGCTGAAGTATGGGATTGCTGAGATCGGCGACGTGATCGGTCGGCTGACCGGCGCCATTGGGAACGTACGGATGGGCCGGATCGGGCATCACCGGGCCGGGTCCGCTTGGTGGCGGAATCCAGTCGTCGCCGGTGGGACGGTCGGGAAACCAGCCGACGGTAGGATCGGAGGCGAAGTTGGGGAGACCAGCCGCATTGATTTCGGCAGCGGTTGCGGCACTGGTGTCGTAGCCCAGGATATTGCCAAAACTATCGGTCACCGGCGCCGCACCTGACACCACGAATCCGAAGCAGGAGACAAAGAGAGCAGTTTTGATGCGATCACGTTGCGTCATGTTTAGGCCTCACCCGGCGCGCGTCGCGTGGCTCGTCCCCCCTCCGTCTCGCCGGCAAGCGGGGGAAGAAAAACATGCGACGCATATAAGCGCCGAAAGAAATTCTTCGCCGCGCCGACGCGCGGCGGATGGGTTCCCTTCCCTCGGATCGCTTCGCGATCCTCGCCGGGAATGACAAGATTAGTTTTCGCGCCATGCGTCGCGGGCCGTTATGGGGCGAGGGCTTGCTGGATGGCGGGAGTCAGGTTGTTTTTCACCACCATGCCTCCTTTCATCACGAAGCCGACGCGCTCCATTTCGTTGATATCGGCGAGCGGATTGCCGGATACGGCGATGATGTCGGCATATTTGCCTTTCTCGATCGTGCCGATCAGCGCGTCCCAATTGTAGTTCAGCATATGCGCGGCATTGATGTAGGACGTTTGCAGCGCCTGCACGGGAGTCATTCCCCATCGGACATAATAGTCGAATTGATTGGCCTGCTTGCCGTGCGGGATTGCCGCCGAAGTCGCGCCGCTGCCGAACACGATCGGTACACCCGCGGCATGCGCGCGGCGGAACGCCTGTTCGGCCAGCTTCATGCGCGAATTGCGGCCGCCGGTCGCGTCCAGATCGCCTTTTTCGAGTGAGATCAGATCGTCGAGCGTGACGACGAATGGCAGTTTCTTCTGCAGCAGCATCCGGACGCCCGCGTCATCGAGCTCCAGCAGATGGTTCGGCGCATCGACGCCCGCGGTCAGGCAGCTTCGCATGCCCTCGCCGCCATAGGTATGGCAGGCGACCTTGATGCCGAGGCGATGCGCTTCATCCACGATGGCCTCGACTTCTTCCAGCGTCAGTGACGGGCTGTTCACCAGCGTCGCATCCGGCTTCCACATATGGATCGGGCCTTCGAAGTCCTGGGTGGTGTAAATCTTCACCCAGTCGACGCCGTGCAGTTTGGCTTCGCGCACTGCGGCCCGCGCGGCCCATGGCCCGTTCAGGTCTTTGCCTTCGGTGCGGCCGGTATAGAACCGGACTGATTCAGTGTCCGGATAATAATTGCCGGCGCGCGGATTGAGCGACTCGCCGACCACCTGCATGCGCGGCCCCATCACGAGGCCGGAATTGATGGCGTCGCGCAAATCGACGGTGTTGAAGCCGCCGCGCGAATCCATATCGGCGATGGTGGTGAAGCCGGCCTGGAGATCCACCTGCGCATTGGCAAGCGCGATGATGGCACGCTGCGCCGGCGTTTCGCCGCCGGTATTGACATGCACATGCGCGTCGATCATGCCGGGCATCACCGTTGCCGTGCTCAAGTCAATCACGCGCGCTCCGGCGGGAATGGCGGCATTGGGACCGACATCGAGAATGCGATCGCCGCGGACAACGATGATCTGATTGTTGACCATAGTGCCGGTCTTCGCATCGAACATGCGCCCGGCGCGGATGGCGACGGTCTGATTGGCGGGCGCCAGGAACCGTCCCGTTTGCTGCGCCGCAAGCGGGTGATACGCGAGACCTGCGATGACGACGGCGAGACAGGCAAACAGCAATCTGTTCTTCCGGACCATGGATTTCCCCTCCTCCGGCTGCCATTCTGGGCTGGCAGTGTACACGAGTTTCGGTTTTGCCCGAACAACAGACCGTCGCTTTTGCCGTCGCGCAGGCGCTCCGTGAGATCGGCGTGCGGCATGTCTTTGGCGTGCCGAGCGGCGGCTGGGTCGATTACATGGAGGCGCTGCGCCTGACGCCGGGTATCGACTTCGTGCTGACGACGCATGAAGGCGGCGCCGGCATGATGGCCGATGTCTGCGGCCGGCTGACCGGCGCGCCCGGCGCCTGCTTCGGGACATTCGGTCCGGGCGCGACCAATCTCGCGACCGGGGTGGGCGGCGCGCTGCTCGACCGTTCGCCGCTGATTGCGCTGACGGACGAAATGCCGGCCGGCATGCGCGGGCGGGTGAGCCAGATGGGCATCGATCATCAGGCGCTGTTCCGGCCGATAACAAAACACACGACACGCATCACATCCGATGCCGCGCGCTCCATTTCGTTCGACGCCGCGCGGCTGGCACTCGCCGAGCAGCCCGGTCCGGTGCATGTCGGATTGCCGGCCGGCATGTCGGCCCAGATTGCAGGCGCCGAAACTGTCCGCTTCTCCCGGCCGGAATTGCCGCCGCCCGCCGATCCGACGGCGCTGACGCGCGCGATTGACCTGTTCGAGAAAGCACGGCGTCCTGTTCTCGCCGTCGGACTGGGCGCGGTTCGCGCCGGCGTTCGCGACCGCATCCGCGCGCTGGCCGAAAAACACAGCATGCCGGTGGTGTTGACGCCGATGGCCAAGGGCATGCTGCCGGAAGATCACCACTGCTATGCCGGAGTGGTGTTTCACGCGCTCAGTGACATTGTCGGGCAGACCCACCAGATGGCCGATTCCGTCGTGGCCATTGGCTATGACCCGGTCGAGTTCAATTTCGAATCCTGGATGCCACCGGTGCCGCTGGTGAATATCGACACCGTACCGGCCGACATCGATTCAACGGTCTATCCGAACGTGGTCAGTGTCATCGGCGCGATTCCAGATTCGATCGACCGGCTTGTCGATCTGGCGCCAAAAGATGCGGCGTGGGATTTTCGCGGGCTTGCCGAGCGCCGAAGTGAAATCTTTGGCCGGCTCGCTCCGCCGCCCGGCAGTTTTGGACCGCGGGCCGTCCTCGCGATCCTGCGCGACGTGCTGCCGGACGATGGAATCATGACCTGCGATGTCGGCGCACACACCCATCTGATCGGCCAGGCGTGGCGCACACCGGCGCCGGGATTGCAGATCATGACCAATGGCTGGTCGACCATGGGATTTGGCATTCCTTCGGCGATCGCGGCCAAACTCGTGCATCGCGACAAGCAAGTCTGCACCGTTATCGGCGACGGTGGTTTCCTGATGACGGCCGGCGAAATCGCCACGGCGATACGCTGCAATCTGAATATCGTCATCGTCGTGCTGACCGATAATGATCTCGCGCTGATCCGCATCAAGCAGGAGCGGAAAGGCAATCCGGTTTATGGGACTCCCGTGCGCGAGCTGGGGACAATTGGCGGTGACAATATCTTCGGCGCGCCGGTGCGGGTTGCGCATGATGCGGCGTCATTCCGCAAACATCTGGATGCGGCATTTGCAAGTGACGGGCCCATGATTGTGGAAGCCGTGGTGGACAGCCGCGAATATGATTCGCTGGTGCTGAAGAAGGATAAGTAGCAGCTCGGTGAGAGTGGCACATCCCCCCTCCGTCCTCCTTCGCCGCGATGCGGCTTCGGAGGACACCTCCCCCGTAAACGGGGGAGGAAA
>JAGWSK010000491.1 GCA_028869355.1 Alphaproteobacteria bacterium
GAGATCATCGGACTTTGCATATAGCGGACAAAAAAGCCGCAAATGCTCCGGCCCCGAACAGGAATGGTCAGCAGAAACCAGATGATGCATGCGACAAAGGCCGACCCGAAGGCCACCGGCAAACCCGCATCGCGCATCGCACCGAGCGTCAACAGCGCCGTGAAGCTGCCGACATAGGGGCCGTGCACGATTGGAAGTTTCAGAATAAACGTCGCCTGTGCCGCAGTTACCAGGCCGGAAATTACAAACGTCATTCCATACAAATAGGCGGTCTGTTGCATGGGCAGATGCAGTGCCTGGCCAACGATGCCAGGAAACACAAACATGCCGATCATGCCGAAGATATTCTGGAAGCCGAGCGCGATGAGTTGGCCGAACGGCAGTGTGCCATTCAGGCCGACATCGAATGGGACTCCTCCCGTACCGTTCTGGACTCCGGCACTACGCGTGTCCGCGACATCGGCGGCACTCGTCATCCCTTGGCCCCGTGTTCGCCGGTCTGCGTCATCGGCGTTTCCGGAGTCAGGCCCTTGCGGGTCTGTGCACCCGTCTCGGCTCCATTCAGCGCCCAGTTGCCTTCGGCCGTGCGCCGGGCGAACAACTCCCAGCGGTCATTCCATTGGCCCATCTGGTAGCCGTGCCATGGCTGCGCAGCATTCAGCGCCGGCAGACCGAGCTCGATCCATAGTGCGCGTGCACGTTCCATGTATTGGCGCGCCGGCAAAGCCAAAGGCGGCATCGGATTCTTCTGTGTCGCATCGATCAGCATGCAACTGTTGGACTGACTCTTCCGGTATTGCGACCCCTGCAGACCGCCGCCATGCGGCCCGATATGGACATCATCTTCCGGATTGGCGCGATAGGCGAGCGACCACAGAACCCCGTCCAGATTCTGCGGGTCCATGTCTTCGCTCACGGCAATGACGATCTTGCCGCAGCCGGACTGGAAATTGGCCGCGCCATGCAGTCCGCGCCAGACTTCGGATTGCGGTGTGCCAACGGCAAACTGCAGGAAGATCACCGGACGCAGATTGGTCAGCCGCTCATGCATGACGACGCGCCGGATGCCCCTGATCTCCAGATCATCGCGCAAATTCGCGAGGAACATCGGCTCATACGCGACTTTTTTGATCACGCTGGATTCTGATGGCGTGACCTGGCTGATGATCGACGTGAAGACGGCATCTCGCTTGCGCGTGATCGCCGTGACGCGCATCGGCATGTTGAAGGCTTCCAGCGCGACATAACCATTGCTTTCGCCGAACGGAGCCTCCGGTTCCAGCAGGTCCGGCTCGATGACACCCTCGATCACGATCTCGGAATCGGCGGGGACATCCAGATCCTGCGTCACCGCCCGCGTGATCCGGACCGGCTCACCCATCAGTGCGCCCGCGACGCCCAATTCGTCCATGTCGATCGCCAGCTTCTGCGGACCCGTGAAGCACACCGCCGGCGCACATCCAACCACGATAGCGATCGGCATCGGCTGGTTGCGCGCGCGGTATTTCTGCCAATGGACATAGCCGCCGGCGCCGCCGGGACGAGCGACCATCCGCACGGCCAGCCGATCATTGGCCTTCAGCGCCGCACGATAGGTGCCCATGTTCTGGACACCGCTCTCCGGATCTTTCGTGACACAGAGTGTCGCCGTCAGGTAAGGCGCCGCGTCAAAGCCCGGGGTCGAAACCGGTACCGGCAGCGCCGACAAGCCGCAGCCTTGCGACACAAGCTCATCGCCGCGATGCACCACCTGCTGGCATGTGGGATTGTTCGCATGCTCTGGTGGAATCGGCCGGGCGATGGCACGGCTCCAGGCAGCGCCGATTTCCTCGACCGGCACGCCCATGCCGAGCGCGTAGATTTGCGGATTTGCCGCGAGCGCACCCACCACAACCGGCATGTCGTAATGCCGCCCCTTTGAATCGGTCACGTTGGTGAACAGAAAAGCTCGCCGCTCGGCTTCAGCTATGCCGCCGGCAAATTGCCAGCGCACCAGCGGGTGCAGCTCGGTATCCTTGTTGACCGGGTGACCGACGCGGATCAGCAGGCCTTCGCTTTCGAGAAGCTGCAAATGCGCATGGAAATCCCGCGCCACCTCGCGTCGCATCAATCCTGCCCCGTCGCTCTCAACAGTGGCGGCCACAATGGAGCGATTGGTCCTCTTTGCAAAGCCTGCCGCAAGCGTTTATTCACGCCAGCAAACGATATGAAAGAGCTGCGCCCGGACGTCGAACGCAGGCACAAGGAGAAGGAATGTCGGCAAAGCAGCCAGACCAGGGCGGCATCCGCGCCAACCGGCCGAAATTTTTTGGCACCGCCGTCAAGCGGCGGGAAGACCCGGCGCTGCTGACCGGCAAAGGGCATTTTGTTGACGATCTGCGCCTCGCCGGCACGCTGTACGCCGCCTTTACGCGCAGTGCGCATGCCCATGCGAAAATCCGCGGCATCGACACATCGGCGGCACGCACACTGCCGGGCGTCCATGCCGTCCTGACCTTTGCCGATCTGCCCGAGCCGGCGCAGCGGCGGTTTTCGCTGCTGGTTCCCAATCCCGCCATCACCCAGCTGTTCATGCCGCAGGCGCTGGCGCAGGATGAAGTCTGCTATGTCGGCGAACCGATCGCGATGGTGGTGGCGGATACGCGCTACATCGCCGAGGATGCCGCCAGTCTTGTCGATGTCGATTACGAAGTCCTGCCGGCCGCATCCGACTGCCGCGCCGCCATCGCGCCTGATGCACCTGTGGTGCATGCGGGGACAACGTCCAATCTGGCCGCCCGCGTGCCGTTCAGCCATGGCGACAACGACGGCGCCTTTGCCAAAGCCGCGCATATTTTCAGCGAGAACCTGAAAACCCATCGCGGCGGGCCGTTTTTCATGGAATGCCGGGGACTCGTGGCCACCTATGATCCGGTCACCGACTGTTTCACGGTGTATGTCTCGTCGCAAAGCTCACATCGTGTGAAGCGGCAATTCCTCGACGCGCTGGACCTCAACGACAATCAGCTTCGGGTGATCACGCCGGATGTTGGTGGCGGCTTTGGCCCCAAGGGTGTTCTGTACCCGGAATATCCCTGCGTAGCTGCGGCGGCCCGGACGCTTGGCCGGCCGGTGAAATGGATCGAGGACCGGCGCGAAAATTTCGTCGCCACCCATCAGGAGCGCGACGCCTACTGGGATCTTGAAATTGCGGTGGACGAGAACGCGAAAATCCTCGGACTGCGCGGCCGGATGATTCACGACGAAGGCGCCTATCTGCCCTGGGGTCTGACCGTGCCATGGATCGCGGCAACCACCGTGCCCGGTCCCTATGTCGTGCCAAGCTACAAGATGGAAGTCGTTGTCGCCTTTACGAACAAAATCTCGACCACTCCGGTGCGCGGAGCGGGGCGCCCTTCCGGCGTGTTCGTGATGGAGCGCCTGATGGATCGTGTCGCCCATGAACTGGGGCTTGACCCTGCCGAAGTTCGGCGGCGCAACCTCGTTCAGCCGGAGCAGATGCCGTACAAGGTCGGCATTGTATTTCGCGATGGACGCCCGGTGACCTATGACAGCGGCGACTATCCCAAATGTCAGGCGACGGCGTTGGACGCGGCCGATTACGAGGGATTTGAAAAGCGCCAGCAGCAGGCACGCAAACAGGGCCGGTTCATCGGCATTGGAATGGCCAATGCCGTCGAAGCAACCGGCCTTGGTCCCTACGAGGGCGTCACGGTGCGGATTTCGACCACCGGCAAGATCAGCATGTACACCGGCGCGACCCCGCACGGCCAATCGCACAAGACGGTTCTGTCACAGATCGTCGCCGATGAACTCGGCGTGGACTATGAAGACATTACGGTGGTGACCGGCGACACCGCGAGTATCGCGTTTGGCATGGGCACTTTTGCTGCGCGGACGGCGGTGAACGCCGGATCGTCTGCGCATCTTGCGGCGGCGGAACTGGCGAAGAAGATGAAGCAGATCGCCGCCGTCATGCTGCAGGTGGCGGAGAGCGAGATCGAACTCAGCAACGGTTTTGCGCAGGTCCGCAATGAGCCGGAAAAGCGCAAGCACTTCCGTGAATTATCGTTCCGCGCATCCGGGATGCCGGGTGTCTCGATGGCCGGCGGCATGGCTCCGGGACTGGAACACACCGCCTATTTCACGCCCGACCAATCCACCTATTCCAACGGAACGCATGTCGCCGAAGTCGAAGTGGATATCGAAACCGGCGGCGTGGAGATCCTGCGCTATATCGTGATGCATGACTGCGGCAGGGTGATCAATCCGATGGTTGTCGAAGGCCAGGTGCAGGGCGGCGTCGCGCATGGTGTCGGCAATGCCCTGTTCGAGCGCATGATCTATGATGACAATGCGCAGCCGCTGAACATGAATTTCGGCGAATATCTGTTGCCCGGTTCGACCGATGTGCCTGCCGTCGAATTGCATCACATGGAAACGCCGTCGCCGCTGAATCCGATCGGCGTCAAGGGGGCAGGCGAGGGCGGCACGATTCCCGCCATCGCCGCGATCATCGCGGCGGTCGAAAATGCGCTCCAACCTTTCGGGGTCAAGCTGAGCGAAGCGCCGGCATCACCGAGCCACATCCTCGGCCTGATCCGTGATGCGGAAATCAGGCGGGCTGCGGAATAAGCGGCTGCGTGGTCGGCCGGCCGGTAAAATCCGTCCAGCACATGCGCCGATAATCGAACAGCTTGCAGGTCTTGCAGATCTGAAAATATGTACGCGGGGTCAGCGTGTATTCGAGCATGTGTGCATAGCCGGGCCTGAGGGCTTCTTCCGCTTTCGGCATCGCATAGACCGGTATGCCGGTTTGTACGTGATGTGACGTGTGCAGCAGCAGATTGGTCCATAATGGCATGACATTGACCGGCATGATCACCGACGCGGTGTGCGGCGCCAGCGACCGGGA
>JAGWSK010000492.1 GCA_028869355.1 Alphaproteobacteria bacterium
CAGGGACCGGAAAGCAGAGCACGGAAGTCAGGGGTCAGAATTTCGCATTCTGATCCCTGTCATCCGTAGCCTGATTATCCGCGTTGTCCGCGACGGAATCTTGCGACGGCCACCCGGTTGAATCCTCTCCCGCCGAAGCCGCGGAAATGGCCGCCCAGGTCGCGGCGGAATGGACGCCCGGGGCCTGGTGAGAACCAGAACACGCCGCGCGGACCCCAGTAACCATCCCAATATGGGCCGTAATAGCCGTCATAATAGATCGGTGCGCCATAACCTGCGGCCACGGTATAGCTATACCCGTACGGATAATAATCGTAAGCACAGCCGGCCAGCGTCACGAGGGCTGCCGCGGCGGCGCCGAACACAAGACCTTTACGCATTGAGTACTCCCGTTTTGATGCAACGGAACTTGCCCGCAAGGCACTCCCGTTCGCCTCGAAACGACAACGCACCAATCGTCAAATGTTTGAGCGCGTTCGCGAAAGGTCACACCGTCGGCGTTACGGAACCGCAACCTGCCTAACTGTGGGTTTTGACTTTCCCGCTGTCGGCCGCGGCATAGCCATACCCGTAGGGATAGCCATAATCATAGGCGCAGCCTGCCAGCATCACGAGAGCTGCCACAACCGCGCCGAACACAAGGACTTTGCTCATTTCTTACTCCCGTTCCGAAGCGGAGCGGGAACGTTTTTCAGTTCCCGTCCTCCTCGAAACAACGCGCCAATCACGGCACGTGCGCCACCGCACGCCTGGGACTCCGATGCAATATAGCCGAGCAAGCCTTGCAGATTTGACTCTCGTACGGTCTAGGCGTACAGACTGTTATGGTCATCCGAAGGACTACCATTGACGCGTGCGACACCGAGAAAAATTGGCATCAGTCCGCCGCATCCTGGCGAATTCATCCGCGAAGAAATCCTCGACGAATTGGACTTGAACGTCAGCGAGGCGGCTGAAATCCTGGGTGTCCGGCGGGCAACCCTTTCGGATCTCGTGAACGGCAATGCCGCCTTATCCGCGGAGATGGCGCTACGCATCGAGAAAGCCTTTGGGATCAATATGGAAATGCTGCTTCGGATGCAGGCGTGGCACGATGCCAATGCGATGCGCCGCCGCGCCGGGGAGATCGACGTCAAACGCTATCGCTCCCCAACCCAATCTGGTTGAATTCCCGTGATCCGGCTGCGCCGAATTCCGGCTAAGATGGTGTGCGCAATTTCGTGAGCGCAGCCATGCCGGCAGACGGCGCACTCCTCACCGACCTCTACCAGCTCAACATGATCCAGGCTTATCTGGAGCATGGGAAAACAGAGACCGCGGTGTTCGAATTTTTTGTCCGCAATCTGCCGCCGCAACGTCAGTTCCTGGTCGCCGCCGGTCTCGAACAGGCGATCGTGTTTCTGAAAAATTTGCGTTTTGCGCCGGAAGAACTCGATTGGCTTAAGGGCACCGGACGGTTTGGTGCGGATCTGATCGAATATCTCGCAGCGCTCCGCTTTGAAGGCGATGTGCACGCTGTCGCTGAAGGCACGGCGTGCTTTGCCGATGAGCCGTTGCTCCGAATCACGGCGCCGCTGCCGGTCGCGCAGCTCGTCGAAACGCGGCTCATCAATCTGTTGCATTTTCAAACTCTGATCGCGAGCAAGGCAGCGCGCTTTGTGCTGCGCGCGCCGGAAAAGCTGCTGGTCGATTTCGGTCTGCGCCGCGCGCATGGCGCCGAAGCCGGGCTGCTCGCAGCGCGCGCCGCCTACATCGCCGGTTTTGCCGGTACGGCAACCATGCTGGCCGCACGCGAATTCGCAATGCCGCTCTATGGCACGATGGCCCATTCCTTTATCCAGGCATTCGACGGAGAAGCGGAAGCTTTTGCCGCATTTGCGGATTCGCGCCCGGACCATCTGGTATTCCTGATCGACACCTACGACACCGAAGCCGCAGCGCAGGTGGTGGTCGCAATGGCGCCGAAACTTGCCGCGGCCGGCATCCGGATTGAAGGCGTGCGGCTGGATTCCGGCGATCTCATCGCACTGTCAAAAAGCGTGCGCCAGATTCTCGACGCCGGCGGACTGCCCGACACGACCATTTTCGCCAGCGGCGGAATCGACGAGCCGGAACTGGCCGCGATGATCACGCAATGCGCACCTATTGATGGTTTCGGAATCGGTACCAGTCTGACGACATCGCATGATTGTCCGGCGCTCGACTGCGCCTACAAGCTTCAGGAATATGCGGGCGTAGCGCGCCGCAAACGCTCGGAAGGCAAATCGACCTGGCCCGGGCGCAAACAGGTGTGGCGCGCTTATGGGCGGGATGGACGCATGTCCGGCGACGTATTGTCGCTTGAACACGATGTTCAGGATGGCGAACCGCTGATCCGGCAAGTCATGAAATCGGGTAATCGTATGGATGCGCCTGCTCCGCTTGCGGCACTCCGTGCCCGCGCGGCGCGGGATCTGCAGCATTTGCCGGAAAATCTCCGCCGGCTCGAACGGGGAAGCCCCTATCCGGTCAACATCGCCGAACCCCTGCGCCGTCTTGCCGGCGAAGTCGACCTCCGCACCGGCACCGGTGGAGCATGACAGATTTGTTGTCCGGCCCAACCGCGTTGCATTCGGCCGCATTGGCGGTTCTCTATTTCCATTTCGCCGTGGTGCTGTTCAACGTGTTCTGGCTGGTTGCGGTGCCGCTCGGCGCCTGGCTCGGCTGGGCTTTTGTCCGCAGCTTCGGCTGGCGAATTGTCCATCTCGCGGCCCTTGTTGTCGTCGCGGCACAGGCTGTGGCGGGGCGATTATGCTTTCTCACGATCATTCAAAACAATCTGCAGGCAGCAAGCGGCGGAGCCACGCCGCCGTCGCTTCCCGCTCGTATCGCCATGGATGCGATCTATTGGCCGTTGCCTGACTGGGTCTTCGCGCCGCTTTATGTGCTGGCGCTCGGTTTTGCGGCTTTTCTCTGGTTTGCCGTCCCACCCCGCCGCGCGCACCGATTCAAAATCTGACCGCCTCCTCCGCGATTTCCCCGGACAGCCGGTCGCGGCGATCTCATCTGTTTAATTTGCTCATTTTTGTCAGAATTTCCGCATAGGCGTCATTGATGCGCGCCAGGTTTTTTGTTGCGATTTCCTCATATTCACTGGCGAGCCCCATACCCTTGATCCGGTCGGGGTGGTGCGCCCGGACAAGCTTGTGATAGGCCTGCTTCAACTCGTCTACCGATACGCCTTCCTTTACTCCCAGAATCTGCCAGGGATCGCTGCCCCGGTAAGGCTCCGGATTCGCGGTGGGCAGCGACACCCTGTGAATGGCCGATTTGGCTATGGCAACGAAGTTCCCATCGACGGTCTGGACCGGCAGGAATTTGCGTTCGTCGTTGAGTACATCGCTTAGACGCCCCGTCTGCGGCTGGAAGATATTGCCGCTGATGATCGAACCGTCGGCAAGCCATACCTCAGTGAGGACAGCCACTTTCTGAACTTTGCGATCGCGGTTCACGTTTCGCCCCGATAATGCTTGAGCGCAAATGTGGACGGCAATGATTAGTAATTGAATAAACGGTCAGGAAGAACATGCAGAAAAACGTCACTACTTAAGCAATTGAAAACCAAACGGGGAAAACCGTGTCATTCCGCGGCGGTCATTCTATCGGCATTGATGGACTCGCGCGCTGAACAGCATCCCGCAGCAGAAACCAGGCCGTCGTTGATTTGACCGCACCTGCGGGCGGGACTATCGACTCTGGCGATGCTGTTCAATTCCAACACTTTTCTGTTCGAATTCCTGCCCATTGTGTTGGCCGGATTCTTTGCCGCGAAGAACCTCTTCGGAGGCCGCGCGGCGCAAATCTGGCTCGCCATCTGTTCCGTCGTCTTTTACGCCTCGGCCGGCCTCACGCTGCTGCCGCCGCTCGGGCTTTCGATCTTCGTCAATTTCCTCACCGGGCGCGCGCTGACCCGCCGCCATCTGCGCGAAGAATCGACGGCTGCGCTGCTGTTTGCCGGCGTTGCGTTCAATCTCGTCCTGCTTGGCTGGTTCAAATACGCCGATTTCGCGGTGACAAACCTGAATCATTTGGGACTGCATCTCGCGTCCCACGGCATTGCGCTGCCGCTTGGCATCTCGTTCTACACATTTACCCAGATCGCGTTCCTCGCCGATGCCGCGCGCGGTTTCGCAAGCGAATACGACATTCTTCGCTATGTCCTGTTCGTCACCTTCTTCCCGCATCTGATTGCCGGACCGATTATCCATCACCGCGAGATGATGCCGCAATTTGCGCCCGAACGCCTGAACGCGCGCATATTCGATCATCTGCCCAAGGCGCTGATGCTGTTCACCATGGGACTTGCGAAAAAGGTGCTGCTCGCCGACAGCTTCGCATCATTGGCACAGCCGGTCTTCGACAATGCCGCACACGGCCTCGCGCCCGATGCCATCGCCGCCTGGGGCGCCACGCTCGGTTACACCTTCCAGATCTATTTCGATTTCTCGGGCTATTCCGACATGGCGCTGGCGCTGGCGCTGATGTTCGGAATCCGCCTGCCGGTGAATTTCCTCTCGCCCTACAAATCGCCCAGCATCATCGAGTTCTGGCGCAGCTGGCACATGACGCTGTCACGTTTCCTGCGCGACTATGTCTATATCCCGCTCGGCGGCAACCGGCATGGGCGGTGGCGCCGCTATGCCAATCTGATGATCGTGATGAGTGTGGGTGGGTTGTGGCATGGCGCGGGCTGGACATTCCTCATCTGGGGCGCGCTGCACGGATTTTATCTGCTGGTGAATCACGCGTGGCGCGCCGTCGCTGCACGCCGGCGCTTCGCCCCACTTTCGCTGTGGTCCGGCCGCGTGATCACCTTCGTCGCCGTCGCGCTCGCATGGGTGCTGTTCCGCGCCGATACATTCGCCGCCGCGCGCATGATCTACGCTTCAATGTTCGGTTTGAATGGCATCGCAATTTCGGCCGAAACATTGCGCGCACTCGGCTTTGCAAATGGCATCGATCTCGGACCGATTCGGATCATTCCGCTGCTCACGGCCGAGCTCGCTCCGCCGCTGGTCATCCTCTGGTGTCTTGCCGGTCTCGCTTTTGTCTGGTTGCTGCCCAACAGCATGGAGTTGACAGGATTTGCGCCATCCCCTGCGGGCGCATTTGCGCGCAAGCTCGAATTCCGCAATGCGGCGGGCTTTGCGGTGGCGTCTGCCGTCTGCCTGTTTGCCTGTATCAGTGTGATCAATTCCGGCGCGCCCAGCGCATTCATCTATTATCGCTTCTGAACAATGTTTGGCCGCGAACTCCAATCCCCCACTCGCTGGCTTGCAATTTTCGCTGCAACATTTGCATTCCTGTGCGCGGCCGCGGGGGTCGATGCGTGGGCGCAGTTCGGCTCCAGCACCCGGAACAGCTGGCTGACCTGCTCCTATATTGCGGCAAAAATTGCCCGCGGCAGCGCATTGGGTTCGCCCAAGCTCGTAATGATCTCCGGATCGAACGCGACTTTGGGAATCGACATGGAATCACTCGGACGCGCGCTGTCGATCCACACTTTCAATTTCGGGCTTTCGGCCAGCGATGGTCCGGGGTTTCAGAGTTTCGAGGCAGCAAAGATTCTCAAGCCGGGCGATGCGGTGCTGATGCCGCTTGAATATCTGGCCTATGACTATGGACGCCCGCAGGACAGTCTGGTGGATGCCGTTTACGCCTGCGGGCGCGATTACTGGCAAACGCTCGCGCTCGATGAAAGGCTGTTCTACGTCATGGCCGCGAAGCCGTGGCGGCTAGCCGATGCAATTGTGTTCGAGGGAAACAAGGCAATGGCGGCCCGGACTGCAGCCGCAGCCGCCGTTCAAGCCGGCCCCCTGGGTCAGAACCTCGATGAGGCCATTCCGGCCGCGGACCGCACGCCACCCGGCGTGCAGCAGCCGCTGGCCATTCGCTTCGATCCGGCAAGTCCCGGCGTGCGCGCTATCACGAGATTCATCCGCGAAGCGCAGCGGCGGCATATTGCCGTGTTCGCCACCTGGCCGAACACGCTGCTGTTCCCTGAATATCGTAGCAATCCGGAATTCGCGAAAATCCGCGCCTTTTACGAAAGCCTCGACGTACCGGTGATCGGTACGCCGGAAGATGCAATGTTCCCGCCGGCGCTGATGGGCGACACGATCTATCACCTGAATCGCGCCGGGATTGCCATTCGCACAATGCGACTCGCGCACGGCCTCGCACAGAATTCAGCGTTCGGTGCCTGGCTCACCGCGTCCCAGACGCAGACAGCGGATATTGCGCATCACGCGTCAAACCCGGCCGGCGGTTCTGACCGGTAGGCCGGATCGATTTCACTCATCAGCCCGACCGCGATGCCGTTGGGGTCCTCGACAATCGCATAACGCGATCCCCAGAACGCATCATGCGGCTGCACCAGGACGCGATAACCCGCGGCGGCGAGGTCGTGGAATATACGATCCACTTCATCGCGCGACGGGCAAGTGAATCCCAGAACGAGCCGCCCATTCAGATCGCCGCGCCCGGCCCAGCCTGGATTCCAGATTTGCGCGAATTCCGCACTGTCAAATTCGACCCTGTTGCTGCGCTCATCTTCACC
>JAGWSK010000493.1 GCA_028869355.1 Alphaproteobacteria bacterium
ATGTGTGCCCCAGGCTTTGATGAACTTGCCGTTCTTGTCGAATTTCACGATGCGCGCATTGGTTTTGCCACCATGGCCATCGGCAACGAAGATGTCGCCATTGGGCGCAATCAGAATGTCGGACGGCGCATTGAAGTGCTTGTCATCCTCGCCGGCGACACCCGGCGTTCCCAGCGTCATCAGCAATTTGCCGGTGGGTGTGAATTTCATCACCGTCTGGCCACGGCCGTTCTTGGTGCGCCCATCGCTGACCCAGACATTATCGTCGCGATCGATGAACAGGCCATGCGGGTAATTGAACATGCCCGCGCCGAAACTCGCCACCAGGTTGCCGCTGGCATCGAACTTCATGATCGGATTGTCCTTCGATGCGGAGCAATCAGCTGCCGTTTCGCAACGGTCGAACACCCAAACGCTTTTGCCGTCCCGGTCGATATCGACGCCGGGGACCGCGCCCCAATGCCGGCCCAGTTTCGCCCAGCCTTCATCGACATGATACGGATTGGGGGCGGAATTCGGATCGGCCGCGGGTTGCGCAAACACCGCGGAAGCGATCAGTGCAGAAATAATTGCAGAAAACGGAATGGCTCGTTTAGGCGTCATGAAACCCTCCCAATCAAACTCTGGAAGAATGTATCCGCTGAGCCCTGGTATGTGAATGAAAATGCTTAAGTGACGGCGGCGCAGGTCAGATCTGGCGCATCTGGTAACCCTCAGGCAGGATGAAATCCTTGACCGCGTGGACAAGGCCGTAAATCACCGCCTCTTTGGGCGTGATGTAAACATCCTTGAAGCGGCGGGCGACGAGAATTTCGCCGGGAATCGCCGCGCGCTCGCGCAATATGTTCTCCGTCCGCGCATCATCGGCCAGTGCTGCATTGAGTGAGCTCTGCAACCGTTCAGAGGTCATGCCCTCCTGCGATGGCATCACGGTTGGATGAATCATGAACATCGCATGCGGCGAGCAGTAGCGTTCTCCGCCCGCGACGAATACCGCAACCGCAATCGAACTCACGCTGCCGGTATTGTGGAACACCACATTGATCGGGAGTCCGCGGATGTGATTGTAGAGATAGATTCCATCGGCGACATAACCGCCGAGCGAACTGAAGGTCAGCTGAACCTCATCGAGCCGGTCGTTGACCGCCTGGTTCAGCGCCGCGGCGATTCTCCCAACTCCGTTCGAATCAATCGGGCCGGTGTAGCCCATATAAGTGATCTTGCGGCCAACCCGGTCAGGCATTTGCGCGTTTCCGTTGCGCGTCGAATCTGACAACAACTTGACGAAGCGGTTTTCGTGCAGGTTCCACTATGCCTTACGGCTCCGGTTCCGCTTTGGGAGGGGGAACGAAATCAGCCACGATAAGTTTCCTTCAGACGGGGGGATTGAAACACCCAATCCAAGGAAATTTCCGATGGCGAACGAGAATATGAACCGGCCGGGTCAACAACTTGGCGGTCAACAATCTGGTCAGGGCCAACAGGGCGGCCAGGGTGGACAGCGCCAGGGCGGCCAAGGCCAGGGCGGTGGACAGGCCGGCCAAGGCGGACAAGGCGGACAAAGTGGTCAGGGACAGCGCCAGGGTGGCCAAGGCCAGGGCGGTCAGGGCCAGGGCGGAATGGGCCAGGGCGGCCAAACCGGCCAGCAGGGCGGACAGCGCCAGGGTGGCCAGTCAGGACAAACCGGTCAGCAGTCCGGCCAACGTGGTTCCCAGCAGGGCACGTCCGGTCAGCAGTCCGGCCAATCCAGCCAGGGTCAGTCGGGGCGGACCAGTCAGTCCAACCAGTAAACCGGAACCGGACCTCCGGGCGAGACCCGGAACAGACAATCGCCAATCAGACTCCTGCATGCCCGGCCGCTGATCGCGGCCGGGCATGCGTTTTGGGCTTTCAAGTGGTAATTTTTTGGCCCTTTGAACGCCGCAATTGATCCGTTTTGAAGCGTTATATTCCCAGTGTCCCGATTCTGAAATTCGCCTGATCTCCATATCGGCAGCAGGGCGAATTTCAGAATCGAGAGGACACTGGCAGTTTTTGATTCTCGTGTCGTTTCGGTTTCGAAGTTCGCCAAGTGCCCAATATCGGCATCAAGCGAACTTCGAAACCGCGACACGAGCCGCATTTCAGGAGAACGGCTTTGGATTTTGCGCTTGGCGAAACCGCCGACATGCTGCGCGAAACAGTCCGGAACTTCGCCGCTGCCCATGTCGCGCCGCGGGCTGAAACCATCGATCGCGAAAATAAATTTCCGCGCGACCTCTGGCCCGAATTGGGCAAGCTTGGCTTGTTTGGCGTCACGGTGCCGGAAAAGGATGGTGGCGCCGGCATGGGATATGTCGAGCAGGTCGTCGCGGTCGAGGAACTCAGCCGCGCGTCGGCCTCGGTCGGATTGAGCTACGGCGTGCACGCCAACCTGTGCGTCAACCAGCTCAATCGCTTCGGCACCCCGGAACAAAAGAGCCGTTATTTACCGCGCCTGTTGTCGGGCGAATGGGTCGGAGCTCTCGCAATGAGCGAGCCGTCCGCGGGCTCCGATGTGCTGGCGATGCGCACACGCGCACAGCGGCGCAATGGCGTGTTCGTGCTGAACGGCAGCAAGATGTGGATCACCAATGGGCCGGTTGCCGATCTTTTGATCGTCTATGTCAAGACCGGCGACCCTGCGGAGCGCAAGGGCGTCACCGCATTCCTCATTGAGCGGACATTTCCCGGCTTCTC
>JAGWSK010000494.1 GCA_028869355.1 Alphaproteobacteria bacterium
TCGCTCGACCTCGCGCAACGGCAAGTCGAGGACGGATATAGCGGTTATCTCAATCTGCTGAATGCACAGCAGAGTTATCAGCAGACCAGGATCGCGCTGCTGCAGGCGGAGGCCAACCGTTTCGCCGATACCGCGGCGTTGTATCAGGCCCTGGGCGGCGGCTGGTGGCATCACCCCGAACTGGCGGAGAACAAAGATGCGCACTGACATGGCCGTGCGCCTGCCGGCCTGCGCTGCGGCGCTGGCGCTGTTGCTGTGCGGCTGTTCACCCGGTGACGCGGGCCAGGCGCCGCCACCGCCCGCACCGGTGGCAAAAAACGCCACGCTGACCGCTGATCAGCGGCAGCACATCACGCTCTTCACCGTCGCGCAGACCAATTACCGGCGCAGCATCGAGACCAACGGCGCGGTCGATTTTGACGGCGATCAGTCGACCAGCGTGCTCGCGCCGATATCGGGTCCCGTGTCGCGGCTGCTGGTTTCGATCGGGCAGCGCGTGAAAAAAGGCGATCAGTTGGCGCTGGTGGAATCGCCCGACTTTGCGACCGCGGTCAGCACCTATCGCAAGGCCATTGCAACGGCGCAGACGACACGCCGTCTCGCCGATCTCGACAAGGACCTGTTCGCCCACCAGGGCGTGCCACAACGCGAGATGGAGCAGGCACAGACCGACGCCGCCAACGCAGAAGCCGATCGTGACGCCGCGCTGCAGGCGCTGGTCGCTCTCGATGTCGATCCGCAGTCGATCTCCGATATCCAGGAAGGCAAACCGGTCCCGCGCGTTGCCGGCGTTATCCGCGCGCCGATTGCGGGAACGGTTGTCGAAAGGCTGATCACGCCCGGCCAGCTTCTATCCGCCGGCACAACGCCCTGTTTCACCATTGCCGATGTCTCGCGCGTCTGGGTAACGGCGCAGGTGTTCGATTCCGATATCGCTTCGGTCGCAGTTGGCGATTCGGCGCAGGTGATTACCGGCGTCGAGTCGAAGAGTTTTCCCGGCACGGTCGGCAATATCGCCGCACTGGTCGATCCCAACACGCGATCGGTCGCCGTGCGCGTGGTGGCAAACAATCCGGGCGAAATTCTGAAAAAGCAGATGTATGTCCGCGTTCGTATCGATAGCCGGCAGCAGAGCAGCGGGTTGCTGGTGCCGGATTCGGCCATTCTCCGCGATGACGAGAACCTGCCCTTCGTCTATGTCGTCCAGCCCGACGGCAGTTTTGCGCGGCAGCGTGTAACGACAGGCTATCGCACCGGCAATCAATACGACATCACCAGCGGTCTCAAACCGGGTGACAGGATCGTCACCGAAGGCGGCGTGTTCGTTCAGTTCATGCAGAGTCAATGAGCGAATATCCGGAAGCCGAAATCCCGCGCAGCCCGTCGCTGATGAACCGCATTGTCGGGTTCTGCCTCAATCAGCGTATGCTGACGCTGTTGCTGGCTGTGGCGCTGGTCGTGGCGGGCACGCGCTCGCTCGATCGCCTGCCGGTCGACGCCTATCCCGACCTTTCGCCGCCCATGGTGGAAATCATCACGCAGTGGCCCGGCCATGCCGCTGAGGAAGTGGAACGGCTGATCACGATCCCGGTCGAACGGACGATGAATGGGCTGCCTTCGATCACGATCGCCCGTTCCATCTCGCTCTACGGATTGTCGGACGTCATTCTCACTTTCGACGAAGGGACGGACAATTATTTCGCGCGCGAACGCGTGTTCAACCGGATTCCGGATGTCACCCTTCCTTCAGGCGTCACGCCGTCGGTATCGCCGCTCTTTTCGCCGTCGGGACTGATTTACCGCTATGTCCTGCAAAGTCCGGACCGCTCCCCGATGGAGCTGAAGACGTTTGAGGACTGGACGGTCGAACCGGCCTATCGCGCGGTGCCGGGCGTGGCGGACGATTCCGGATTTGGCGGCGGCACCATGCAATATCAGGTGCTGATCGACCCGGCCAAGCTCGCGGGTGTCGGTCTTTCGGTAGCGCAGGTCGAAACCGCGCTGGGCGCCAATAACGGCAATGCCGGCGGCGGGTTCTATTCCCAGGGCGGCCAATTCTATTACGTGCGCGGGCTCGGGCAGATCAAAACGATCGAAGACATCGGCAATGTCGTTGTCGCCGTGAACAATGGAACGCCGGTCCTGGTCAAGGATATCGGCCATGTCGAAATCGGAATTGCTCCGCGCCTCGGCGAGTTCGGGTACGAGAAACAGGACGACTCGGTGGAAGGCGTCATCCTGCTGCGCACCGGCGAGAAGACCCAGGATGTTCTGAAACGGGTTCAAGCGAAAACGAAGGAACTGAACGAGCAAATCCTGCCCAAAGACGTGAAGGTCGTCCCGTTCTATGACCGCAGCGATCTCATCGCGCTGACCACGCAGGTGGTGGAGAACAATCTGCTGCGCGGGATGGCGCTGGTGGTCGTGATCCTGATCTTCTTCCTCTATGATTTCCGTGCCGGACTGATTGTCGCGATCACAATTCCGCTGGCGCTGTTGTTCGCATTCATCTGCCTCGACGTCCAGCATGCATCGGCAAATCTGCTGTCCATCGGCGCCGTCGATTTCGGCATCCTGGTGGATGGCGCGGTGGTGATGGTGGAGAATATTTTCCGCCAACTCGCGCTGCGCCGCGAGGGACCGCTGAATGTGATCGACGTGATCCGGGCCGCAGCGGCGGAGGTGGACCGGCCGATTTTATATGCGGTCGGCATCATCGTTGCGGGATTCCTGCCGATCTACGTTCTCACCGGGCCGTCCGGCACGCTGTTCAAGCCAATGGCCGACACCATGGTTTTTGCTCTGGTGGGTTCGCTGATCGTCACGCTGAGCCTGCTGCCGGTGCTGTGTTCATGGCTCATGCGCCGCGGCGTGCGCGAACGGCGCAATGTTATTTTCGACGTCATCAGATCGGCCTATATGCGCCTGCTCGCACCCTGTGTCGCGCATCCATGGGCGACGATAGCGGTTTGCACGGCGGTGTTCGGCGCGTCCCTGCTCCTGATTCCGCGGATCGGGGCGGAGTTCATGCCGCACCTCGATGAAGGCGCGCTGTGGGTGCGCGCGACCATGCCCTACACGATTTCGTTCGACGAATCGGCGAAGATCACGCCGCAGATTCGCGCGATCCTGAAATCCTTTCCGGAAGTCACCACCGTTGCTTCGGAACTGGGCCGGCCCGATGATGGCACCGACCCGACCGGCTTTTTCAATGTCGAGTTCTATGTCGGCCTCAAACCCTATTCGCAATGGCGCGGCGCCTATCACGACAAAGCGGGCCTGATCGAGGCGATCAATCGCCGTCTGGAAGGCTTTCCAGGCATCATCTTCAACTATACGCAACCGGCTGAAGACGCCGTGGATGAGGCCGAGACCGGACTGAAAAGTGCGCTCGCCGTCAAAGTGTACGGACCCGATCTGCAAATGCTCGAGCAGAAGGGTAAAGCGATCAAGGACATTCTCGGGCAGGTGCGCGGAATCAACGAGGTCACGCTGGTGCGCGAATTGGGCCAGCCGAGTCTGACCATCGATGTGGATCGGGCAAAGATCGCCCGCTACGGCCTGAATATCTCCGACATCAACGGCCTGATCCAGACCGCGATCGGCGGCGATGCCGCGACACAGGTGGTGCAGGGCGAAAAGCAGTTCGACCTGATCGTACGGCTCGATCAACAATACCGCGACAACCCCGAGGAAATCGAAAATATCCCGGTTGCGACCAGCGGCGGACAACAGATTCCGCTGAAGGAATTCGCCACTATCCAGGTGGAAAACGGCGCCTCGCTGATCTATCGCGAGAACAATTCACGTTATATCGGCGTGCAGTTCTCCGTGGACGGGCGGGATCTCGCCAGCGCGGTTCAGGACGCAATTCAGCAGGTCGACCGGAAAGTGACGCTGCCGCTCGGCTACCGGATGGATTGGGGCGGGGAATATAGCGATTACACCGCATCCCGCGCGCAACTGAACGTCATCGTGCCACTGACTTTGGGGCTGATCTTCCTGCTGCTGTTCGCGCTCTATAACAATTTCAAATTTCCCTTCATCACGGTTCTTGGCGTGATCCTGTCGGCGCCGGCGGGCGGGCTTGCCGCATTGTGGCTGACCGGCACGCCGTTTTCAGTGTCGTCGGGCGTCGGCTTCCTCGCTTTGTTCGGCGTGTCGGTGCAAACCGCGGTGGTTTATATTTCCTACGTCAACGAACTGCGCACCCGCGGTTTGACCATCGACGAGGCGGTCCTCAAGGGCGCGCAGATCCGGCTTCGCCCGATCATGATGACCGCGCTGGTCGCAGCACTTGGTCTGCTGCCGGCCGCGCTGGCCACCGGCGTCGGAACCGACAGTCAGCGGCCTTTCGCGCTGGTGATCGTCAGCGGGCTGTTCACGCGGCTCTTCATCAGCGTTTTCCTGATGCCGGCGCTGTATGTGCTCGTCGCGCGCCCGCAAGATCGTCTGAATGTATGAAATGCTATCCTGTCTCTACGCTTCGCGGGCCGCGCTGCGTACGGTGGTGGCGACAACGAGGATCGCAATACCGGAAGTGATCAGATTGACGCCGGCAAACACGCCCAATACCCAGACGGCAGAACTCGGCCAGCCCGCAACAATCAGGGCGACGAGAATGAGATCGGCGATGCCGCTCAGAACCATCCATCCCCACGACTCCGGAAAGTCGTTGCGGTGACTGATCGCAGCCATGATTTGAAACAAACCTTCGGCGAGGAAGAACGCCGTAAGCACGAGCGTCAGCGAAACGGTACCGGCGATCGGATGCCAGAGCAGGATAACGCCGGCGAACAATGTCAGGGCGGACGTGAGCAGCGCCCAGACGAACGACCCCGCCGTAGGAGCGTAGAACATCAGGCCCAGCCCGACGATGCCGCTGATCAGAAAAACCCAGCCGACATAAAGTTCGACCGCGAGGCTCGAAATCTGCGGCCAGACCAGCGCCGCGATCCCCAACAGCGTCATGATCACGCCTTGGGCGATAAAAAGGCCGGAATGAAACCGGACGGTCTCCCTGATCGATTGGCGGATGCCGCCAGGCGTCGCATGTGAAGATGTCATGACGTGCTCCCTTGTGTGAGTCCCCGCAAAATCATGAGTTCATGACGCGCGGATTTCGATGTGGTCGACGCCTGGCCTAATTCGGCTCGTAAACGCCGATACAGCCGCGCGCACAGACGGGATTCGGCGCGGTCAGCGGCACCCACACGGAGCCGGTCTTCGCGTCGGCCGCCACCGAATGCGCATTGGTGCCGGTGGGAATTGACTCGGCAAGCATATTCGTCTTCGCGTCGATGACGCCAAGAACAGGTCCGCCCGGCTGATCGCGCGAGGCCGTGTAATAGCGATTTTTTCCGGAATCGTACCAAACCTCGTCGGCGCCACCGATGCCGGCGATGCGTGCGACAATGGTTTCACTTTTCGCATCGACAACAACGGTGACCGGCGCCATGCCTCCGCTGCGGGCGGCGCCGGCGCTGCAGCCGACAAGAATCAGAGCGCCCGGGCCATGCGCATTCCCGGCCGGCATGCACGCATCGATCCGAATGAGGCGCAGGAGTTTCCGCGATTTCGGATCGATCACGGCAAGGCCGCCGTGATTCTTGTCGTCTTTCCATACGGGTACGGAGGAATAAAACAGCCCTGTCTCCGGCATCCATGTTGTCTGATCGATTCCGTCCGTTGCGTCGGGCATTTCGATTTTGGCAGCGATCGGGTGATCCGCCGCGGTGGAAATCAGCGTGACGAA
>JAGWSK010000495.1 GCA_028869355.1 Alphaproteobacteria bacterium
CTGCAAACGCGACGGCACGGATCAAATCATCGTCGCTCACCGCGACACCATTCGCCCCGAGCGCGTGCAAAATGCCAAAGGGCAGCACGCCCGGCGAGGGCGATGTCAGCGCGTCGGCGATGGTCGTGCGCGTCCCCTCGGCCGCCGTCCGCTCGCCCTTCAGGAGCGACAGCCGGGCGCCGTCGTAGCCCTCCGGCTCAACCGTAATCACCGTCGTTCCAGGAGATTTGCCGCGTAGCGACAGCGCGATTCCCGATGAAAGTCCACCACCGCTGCACGGGACAAGGACGAAGTCCAGCGCGGTGCCCAAATCTTCCGCCTGCGCTGCCAGTTCAAGCCCGATCGTCCCCTGTCCCGCAATCACATTGCGGTCGTCGAATGATGGGACGACGATCGCACCCGATTTCTCCGCAATGCGCGCGGCGATCGCTTCGCGATTTTCCCTTCGGCGGTCATACTCGACAATTTCGGCGCCATACGTGCGTGTGGCGTCGCGCTTTACCCGCGGCGCATCGGAGGGCATCACGATCGTCGCATGGATGCCGAGCAGCGCCGCCGCACAGGCGACACCCTGCGCATGGTTGCCCGATGAAAATGCAACCACGCCATGCTTTCGTTCTTCCGGCGAAAGCTGAACCAGCCGGTTATACGCGCCGCGGAACTTGAATGAGCCGGTGCGCTGCAGTGCTTCCAGTTTCAGCAGCACGCGCCCGCCACAACGCTCCGACAGGATCGGGCTCTCGATGAGAGGCGTGCGCAGCGCCAGCCCGTTCAACCGTCTGGCTGCCGCTTCCACCTCGGCAAAATGGGGCACTGTCATGCGGCCATCCTATCGCCAGTGACATGGGCGCTGTAAACCATTCGCATGATCCTCGACCGGCCGTTGTTGGGAATAGCCTGCAAACTGCTGGCCACCGTCCTGTTTGCAGTGCTGTTCGCTGCGATTCGCTGGCTTGGCCCGGATTTCCCCATCGGCGAAATGGTGTTCTTCCGCGGCGGACTGGGCGCCCTTGTCGTGGTGATAGCCGCGCTATTCACCGGCGGCCCGGCACTGCTGAAAACCAACAACATCCGCAGTCACGCGCTGCGCTCGAGCGCCGGCACAATCGCGATGTTCTGCAATTTTGCGGCCTATACATTGCTGCCTCTGGCGAACGCGACCGCCATCGGCTTTGCCGCGCCGCTTTTCGTGGTCGTGATGGCCGCGTTCATATTGTCGGAAAGGGTCCACATCTACCGCTGGAGCGCCGTCATTATCGGTTTTCTGGGCGTGATTGTGATCGCCGGGCCCGAAGCCAGCCTTTCACGCAGCGCCCTTTACGGCGCGCTATTCGCACTCGGTGGCGCCGGACTGCAAGGCGCCGCAATGGTCCTGATCCGGCGCATGAGCGCGTATGAACATTCGATTACCATCGCGTTCTATTTCATGCTGACCAGCACAATCGTCAGTCTGCTGACGTTGTGGTTCGGCTGGCAAATCCCCACCGCCTCTGAAACCGCGGTTCTCCTGCTTGCCGGAATCTCGGGCGGCCTGGGGCAGATATTCCTCAGTTTTTCCTATCGCTATAGCGAGGCGTCGGTGCTCGCGCCATTCGACTATGCCGCCATGATCTGGGCGGTGATCCTTGGTTATCTGATATTCGGCGAGTTGCCGGGGCCCCAGGTCTGGGTGGGCGGCGCCGTCGTCATCTCCTCGGGCCTGCTGATCCTGTGGCGCGAACGTATGCTGGGCAGACAGCGCCCGCTGCCATCCACCGCACTTTAGAAGCGAGAAAATAGAAGCGAGGAGCGAGAATAATCGAAACTCGCCGGCCGCGTCCCACGCGGGCGAATCGCCCTTGGCTATTCGTTCTCCCCGCGTGGGGCCCTGAAGCGGCGCTCAGCCATCTCGTTTCTCGTTTCTCGTTTCTCGTTTCTCGTTTCTCGTTTCTCGTTTCTCGTTTCTCGTTTCTCGTTTCTCGTTTCTCGTTTCTCGCTCCTCTTTTCTCGCTTCTCTTTCAGCCCTGAATCGCCGATTTCACGATCTCTGAAATAAGGCTCGCAAAATCCATTCCCGCCTGTGCGCAGGCGGCGGCGAATCCCGCGCTCGGTTCGAGGCAGGGATTGGGATTCACTTCAAGAATAAACGGCCGCCCTTCCGCATCGACCCGAAAATCGACCCGCGCATAACCAGATAGCCCGAAAAAACTCCAGCATTCACGCGATATGAACTCCAGCATTCGATGCAGCCGTGGCTCGCGCTCCTGCCAGTCGAACACGCGCGTCGTGTCATGATATTCCGGCGCGGTTTCGTCCCATTTGGCGGCATAGCCGATGATCCGCGGCCGGGCATCGTCCCATCTCTCGAACAGCATTTCGCCGATCGGCAATACGAACGGGGCGCCGAATTTCTCGATCAGCGCCACATTGAATTCGCGTCCCTCGATGTAGCGTTCGGCGAACCAGCGTCCGCCATAGCGCGCCGCACAGGCTTGTGCCCGCTCTGCCACCGCTTCGCACCCGTGAACCACCGCACCATCGTCCAAACCCAGCGATGCGTCCTCGCTTACCGATTTGATGATCCAGCGCCCATCGGCGATGCCGGACCACGCCGGGGCTTCCGACCAATCCGGCGTCGGCAATCCCGCGCCGGCCATCGCGCGCTTGGCGAAAATCTTGTCGCCGCAGGCGGCGATAGCGCTGGCACTGCAGCCGGTGAACGGCACGCCAAATCGCGTCAACATGGCCGGCGCAAGCGAGGCATGTACGCCGCTGCCCCACACGGTTTCCACCAGGTTGAACACCAGGTCGGGACACTCGCGCACGAGCATGCCTTCCATCGCCGCGGAATCAGGATCGAAATTCGAGCATGATGTTTCGTGCCCAAGCTGTTTGAGCGCGCGTTCGATTACCGCCGCCTGCAGCAGCGTGTCCTGATCGTCAGGCGGCGCGTCCGGCGCAATCTCGGAATGAAGAATCAGTACACGCACGTGTTCGACATGCCCGATCCGCCGTTTATAAAGTTTCACGCGGAGGCGCGGAGATCGCGGAGAAACGCGTGACGTGCTCTATAGGGGAGCCGATTCGGCGTGACACAATGGAAATCTCCGCGTTCTCCGCGTCTCCGCGTGAGAATTCTTTTGATGACTGTCCATTCTACGCCGCGAAGGCGGTGGAATACTGGAGTGCCGGATTTCGGCGCAGGAATGAATCCACGATCATTCCGATGAGCTGTTGATAGGAATGGCCCTTGAAGCCGGCGAGATAACACAGGTCGGAATGTTCGGGATTGAGTCCGGCGAGGGGGTTCACTTCGATGAAGTGCGGCCGCCCGGCGGAGTCATTGCGCACATCGATGCGGCCGCCGTCGCGGCAGCGCAGCACCCGCCAGGCATTCAGCGCCACATCGCCGGCCGCAACCGCCTGCGCGTCGTCGACCAGCCGGTATTGGACGTTCTGGTCGCAGTTTTCCTTGTTCTCAAATCCGTAATCGGCACCCGCCGCCTTGTCGGTCGTGATGATTTCCATTACGCCCAATACGCGCGCGATGTCTCCCGTGCCGATGATGCCGACGGTGAATTCCCGGCCCGGCAAATAGGTTTCGACCAGCGCCGGCTGCCGGAACCGGTCCATCACCTCCAGCACGCGCTCCTTCAGTTCACTCCGGTTATTCGCGCGCGAATGTGCGTTGATGCCCTTGCCCGAGCCTTCGGCCACCGGCTTTACGAACAGCGGAAGCGGCAGATCCACCAGGTCCAGATCCGCAGCGCGTTCAATCACTGCAAACGGCGCCGTCGGCACACCGGCGTCTCGCAAAATGCGTTTCGTCCATCCCTTGTCGAGCGATACCGCGAGCGTCAGCGCGTCGGAGAAGAAATACGGGATTCCGTATGCGTCCAGCAGGCAGGGGACCTGCGCTTCCCGCGCATAGCCGTTCAGCCCCTCGCAAATGTTGAACACCGCGTCCCAGCGATCGCTCTCGGCCAGGTGCGCGGTGAGGGCCGAGACATTTCCGATCCGCACCGGCTGGTGTCCCAATCCGGAGAGAGCACGGCAGATCGACGCGATGGTGATTTCCGCGTCGAATTCCGCGGTCTCTTCTTCCGTCATGCCGCGGGCCAGATAGTCGGCCCGCAAATCATATGTGACGCCGATACGCACGCGATTTTCACCTACTCTGCGGCGGCAATTCCGGCCGGCTCTTCCCCGGCGCCCGCCGGATCGGGATAGCGGTAGATCTGCCCCTCGAAATTGCGCAACAGGAGATCGTCGCCGTCCCGCCCGACCACAGAATCGGGCGCCATCAGGATTTTGCCACCCCCGCCCGGCGCGTCGATCACGAACATCGGCGTCGCATAGCCGGTGGTGTGGCCGCGCAGTGCGCGGATGATCTCGAGCCCCTTTGCCACCGGGGTACGGAAATGGCCCGAGCCTTTGATCGGGTCACATTGATAGAGGTAATAGGGCTTCACGCGGCGAATCAGCAGGCCGTGCATCAGCCGCTTCATCAGCTCGCCGTCGTCATTGATGCCCTTCAGCAGCACGGTCTGCGAGCCCAGCGGGATTCCCGCGTCCGCAAGCCGCGCCGTCGCTTCTGTCACTTCCGGCGTCAATTCACGCGGATGAGTGAAATGCAGGCTCATCCACAGCGGGTGATGCTTCTTCAGCATATTCACCAGCTCCTTCGTGATCCGCTGCGGCAGCACGCTCGGCACCTTGCTCCCGATACGCAGGAATTCGATATGCGGAATCGCGCGCAGGCGGCCCAGCAGGTAATCGAGCTTGTCGTCGCCGATGGTCAGCGGATCGCCGCCCGACAGCAGCACATCGCGAACTTCGGTATGCGCTTCCAGATATTCGATCGCCCGATCCCAGTTGCGCACATTGAACTGGTATTCGCCGCCCGGATTGCCGACCAGGCGCGAGCGCGTGCAATAGCGGCAATAGGTCGAGCAGGTGCCGGTCGCGAGAAACAGGACGCGGTCGGGATAACGATGTACCAGCCCGGGAACGACCGTGTCGTGGTCCTCACCCAGCGGATCGTCTTCCTCGCCGGGCAGCCGCACATATTCGCCGCCCGCCATGACATGGGTGCGGCGCAGCGGCTCCGACGGATCGTGCCGGTCCATCAGGCTGGCGTAATAAGGCGTGATTCCGACCGGTAGCGAGCCGGTGTGACGCGCGACCGCGGATTGTTCGTCTTCGGATAGAACGAAAATGCGCTCGAGCTCGCTGAGCGTCCGGATGCGGCTGCGCAGCTGCCAGCGCCAGTCGTTCCATTCGGCAGCGGTCGTATCGGGATAGAAGCGGCGGTAGAAGGCCCGGGTTTCGCGATTGACGGGGAAGCGAAGCGCTTTCTTCCTGGTGGGGCCCTTGGTGCGAGGCGGGATAAGTTCAGTGGGCAGGGATGATTCGGATGCGACGGGTGATATTTGCGCGCGTCGCGATGGAGGTCGTAGATCGCGACCTCGCAAGAGCTGGACGTTCATCGGTGTCTCATGACGCTCTTCAAACCGGACCTCGACGCCCCCCATGGCTCGTCCATCAAACGGTCCAGCGCCGGTAGGTTTAGAACAGTTTTCCATCTCGTCAAGAGAAAACCGGCGCGAATACTGTCTTCGCGCCGGCGAATTCAATAGATCGACCCCAAACGCCCGCGAGGCCTTAGGCGAATTCAAAGTAAAAGGAAAGTTTCTCAAGTATTCGCGCGAGCACCCCCGGGGGGGCGATTCAGGACTGCGCAAAACTTGCGCAAGCAATCGCGCATGACTGCTCTGACTCAAGCCTTGCTCGAATGCGCGATGGAGCACGTCCGGCGGCGCCAACTCGCGTCGGGGATTGTCCGTCCACAGTCATGACCGCAACGGCCGGCGCGATGTTGCGAGTCTGTGCACAGATTTGCGTAGCCGGTTTTTATTAACGCCGCTGTAATGGAGATTGCCAGGCCCTTACTTTGGGGCGGGCGCGATTCGATAAAGGGTGATTCGCATTTTACGCCCGCGCGAATAATCCAGCCCCGGGACAACTTCCAGCGCAGTCGCGCGCGCACCACCATCCGCGATGCCGGCGAGGAAAGCCCCGCGCTGATCGTCTGAAACCAGTACCAGCCCGCCGGATTGCGCGGCCGCGCGCGCAGCATCGGCGCCGTCGTCGAGCGAGGTTTGCGTGCCGAGCAGAAATTGAATGCTGGGTTCTGCGTAACCAGCCGTTACCACCGGCGGGTCGCCGGGCTGTACGTGACGCGCGACCGCGGCCGCCATGCGCGGCGACAGCCACAGATCGGTAAGCCGCGGAACCGTGGCAAATCCCGCAATACCGTACACGAGAATTGCCGCCGCTCCCGCACGCGCCAATGCGATGCCGGGACGGCAGGACAGCGCCGGCCACAGCACCGACAGCACCGCCGCCATCGCGGCGACGGCGCATGCATAAAGCCACCATGGCGAATCGCCGCCGAGGCGCAGCGGCGCAATGGCAACGAATGCGGCAAGCCCAATCCCGACGACTGCGAACAGCGCAAGCGAAACATATTGCGCGATCCGGAAGCCGGGTTTGGCGTCCCTGGTCCACGCCTTGATGCTGATTGCACACAGCGCCGCCAGCGCCGGATAGGCCGGCAGGACATAATGCGGCAGCTTGGTCGGGACCAACTCGAAGATGATCCACGTCGATGCCGCCCAGACCACAAGAAAACGAATCGGCGGATTGGCTCTTTGCTTCCACGCATGCACCAGCGCGGGCAACAGCAGCAGCGTGCCGGGCCAGAACGTGAACGCGGAAAGCAGCGCGTAATAGCCGGGCGGCGCGCCATGCGTTTCCTGCTCGCCGACAAGCTTCTGCGCAAAATCCTGGCCCAGGGATTTTTCAAAAAATGCGCCGTGGCTTGCCACGCCGATCGCAATGACCCAGGGAAGAATGATCGCGAGCGCAAGCGGAATCCCGAGCGCCGGCCGCAAGCTCTTCAACCACCGCCAATCGCGATCGGCGATGACAAGAACGCCGATCGTGGCCGCACAAACCATGGCGATCACCGGCCCCTTGACCAGAACGCCGAACCCAAACGCCCCCCACCCCATGAGCGCGATCGTAAGCGGAAGTTTTCCTCCCCCGCCCGCGGGGGAGGTGGCTGGCAGAGCGCTTGCGCTTTGCCAGACCGAGGGGGGAAAGGTCGCCGATCTCCGCGAGAGATACGCCCGCATCAGCACCGCCTGCGCCGCCGCAACCATTCCCAACAGCATCGCATCGGTTTTCGCGATCTTGGCCTCGCTCATGACGAGGACTGAGAGTCCGAGAATCAGCGCGGCGTTGAACGCGATCTCCGCGCCGGCAAACCCGCCTTCGCTGAAAGCCTCGGCGGGCGAGATGGGTGACGCTTGGTCCGCCGTAGTCTTGACGAAGGCGGATGCGCGCACCATCCAGAATACCGCCGCGACCGCCAGAAACGCGCCGAGCAGCGACGGCACACGATAGGTCCAGATCGACGAAATATCGCCCGCGCCGAACGCTGAAGTCGTAGCCGCCTGCAGCCAGTAAATCGCCACCGGCTTTTGGTAGCGCGAATCCTGCCCCAGCCGGATATCGATGAAGTCGTGCGATTCCAGCATCTGCTTCGTCGCCTGGGCAAAGCGGCTTTCGTCGCGATCAAGCGGCGGCAGCGTGAAAAATCCCGGAAGCCAGGTGATGAAGCAGATGATCATCACCGCGAGCAGCGGATGGCGGCGGCGAAGGGAAGCGAGAATTCCGGCCATCGTCTTCTTTGATCAAATGCTGCGAGAATCCTGTTTCCCGCCCCGTCCGGTCTGTATAAGGCCCTTAAACCTAAGGGAAAAGCCGCAGCGGAGGCATGAGCCAATTACCAGCAATTTCGGTCGTGGTGCCGGTCAAGGACGAAGCGGGCAATGTCGTGCCGCTGGCGCACGAAATCGCCGCCGCACTGGCCGGCGAGAGCTATGAGATGGTTTTCGTCGATGACGGCTCAGCCGATGCGACCGTGGCCGAGCTGCTTCAACTCAAGCCCGAACTGCCGGTTCGCGTGCTGGCGCATGGCCGCAATCTTGGGCAGAGCCGTGCCTTGCGCAGCGGCATCGTTGCGGCGCACGGCGACATCATTGTCACCCTCGATGGCGACGGGCAGAACGACCCCGCCGATATTCCGGCGA
>JAGWSK010000496.1 GCA_028869355.1 Alphaproteobacteria bacterium
GATTTCGTCCGCAACTGCCAGACGCCGATGCTGGTGCTGCCGGACGACACGGCTGCGCATGCGTACCAGGTTGCGATCGACATCGCTTCGCTGGCGCCGAACGCCGATATCAGCGTCTATCCATGGACTAAGCCACCGGAGCTGAAGGCGCGGACGATCAACCGGGCGCGCAATTTCCTCAAGGCGCATCTCCGCGCCTAGCGTCCCAATTCACCTCTCCCCTTGAGGGAGAGGGCGGTGCGCCCGCGCGTGCACTTTTGCACGCGCGCACTGGCGCACCGGGTGAGGGGAGCTTTTGACGAGTCTTGATCGTAAACCGCTCTAGCCTCACTCTGCCAAGCAGTCACTGGAGGGTTCAGTGAAAACGCGCGCCAAATTCGCCGCCGCGTTGATTTTTGCGGCGCTGGCCTCGGCGCCTCCCGGGGCGTTTGCGGCCGACCTCGTAATTGTGTCCAATCAGGGCGCAATACCGGGGCTGAAAGAACTTGGCGCTGCCTTTTCGGCCAAGACCGGCAACCACGTAACCGTGGTGCTCGCCGAGGGCGACGAACTCGAGAAGCGACTCGCCGCCGGCACAGTCGATCTCGTCAGCCAAAATCCCGGCCCGCTGCGGGAGCTTGTGAAGCGCGGCAAGGTTGTCGCCGGCACCGTCACGCCGTTTCAGCTTGCGGAGCTCGGTGTGGCGGTGAGGACCGGCGCGCCAAAGCCTGACATCCGCACTCCGGAAGCCTACAGGGCGGCGTTGCTCGCGGCGAAGTCGATCGGCTATTCGTTCGGCTGCAGCGGAACGAATATTGCGGCAGGAATTGCGCAGCTCGGTCTGACGGATCAACTGAAAGCCAGGACGATCCGCACGACTGCGGGTCCGGTCTCCGGCTATGTTGCGCGCGGTGAGGTCGAGATCGGTATTCAGCAGACCAACATCATGGTGGGCGTGCCCGGAAATGATTATGTCGGGCCGGTGCCTGCGGCGCTGAACAAGCCCTGCGAGTCGGATGTCGGTCTGGTGGCGAACTCGAAGGCTTCGGACGCCGGGCGCGCGATGATTCAGTTCATGATTTCGCCGGAAGCCGCGCCGTTGATTCGCAAAACCCATGCGGAGCCGGCGCCCCGCCGCTGAGAACGCACGGGAACCTGCTCTAATTATTGCCTGAATACCGACTTCGGCAGCATCGCGTGTACGCCCTTGGTGCCATCCACAATCTGCGTCACATGCAGATCCATCGCCGCGCTCATCAGCATCAGCGCGTCGTCACGCGACATGTGTTTATTCTCGACGATGAAATTCAGCATCTCGCGAGTGGCGATCTTCGCCGCCTGATTCAGGTCCGGATCCAGTCCGATGGTCATGTAATGCGTCGGCGTTTCGGCGCGCGGCCAGTTGGTGTGCATCCCCTTGTGCAGCACCACCTGGATTTCGCCTTGCAGCGATGTTTCCACTGCCGACATTCCCACTTCGCCATCGCCCTGTACGGCGTGTCCATCGCCAATTGAGATCAGCGCGCCCGGTGTATGCACCGGCAGGTACAGGCTGGTGCCCGGCTGCAAATCATGATTGTCCATGTTGCCGCCAAACACATTCGGCGGCCCGCTGGGAACGCGGCCCATGGATGGTGGGGGCGCCACCGCAATGACGCCCCAGAACGGCCTCGCCGGCACCACCACGCCCGGCGCGAACTCGATCTGTTTCTTTGCCGGATCGAAGAAGAACACGCGGTCGCGCGAATAGGGAAAATCTTCCGGCAAAGAACCGCGGCCCGCGCGAATCCCCATGCCGGCGATCGGCAGCCACAGATCAATCGACCGGATACGGATTTCCACCGTGTCGCCGGCTTCAGCTCCCCTGACCGCAATCGGGCCGGTCAGCGTATGGTCTTCGCGATTTGCCCCCGCAACTCCTTCAAACGCGGCATACAGTTCCGGCGGAATTTTTTCTTTTGGCACGCCGAGACTCTCGAAATAGCGCGGATTGCCGGTGGCGGTCCAAAGCCGCACGATGTCGCCGGAATCAATCGTCAGCACGGGCTTCAGCGATGCATCGAAAAAGCTGCGATGCACCGTCGCCGGGGATGGCCGCAGCTCGTATGTCTTCGCCTCAGTCACCCCGGCGGCCGCAACAAACATGACCGCTGCAGCACAAAAAACCAAACGCTGCCGCCAACCCAGGCCGTGCGCGGAAAAGAGCGTCCTTGTCATCCCGTCCCCCGATCAACGTCCACCGCCCTACGCTACACCCATTCCCCCGCGGCGCGCACCGCTCTATGCCGCCCTCCGCGTGCCATCGCCCGGCGGCGTTGTGCCGACGGCGCCGGTTGCGGTCACTACGGC